>NZ_JBFTQI010000133.1:0-9752 GCF_056398925.1 Pedobacter sp. 01T416_2 | reverse complement strand
CATCTACCCATAGCTGTCTGAACTGTAGGTCGCCCCCATCTAAATTTGGAATATCAGCTACCCAAACCCTCCCTATAGATTCGTTTGGCAGACCAGCAATGGTGTGATTTAACTTTTTCCAGTTTTTTATTTGAATGCCTCCGCTCAAAATAACTTTTTCGTTAGGTGCTGAAATAATTGTTGTCGGACTATCTTTTGTACCAGAATCTTCAGGTCGAAGAACTACGGGTTCGTGCAATTGGTAAAAACCCTTGCCGATTATAATCCGGATTCCATCCTTAGTGGAAGCATCATCTAAACGCCTCAATTCGCGGGCTTTTCTGATGGCAGAATGTAGTGTGGCCAAAGGCTTTTCCTTGGTTCCTACATTAGTATCATTGCCATTTACGGATACGTAAATATCTATTGCATTAACTTTAAAACATAATAATGATAAAAAAATCAGCAGACTAAAGAATGGTTTAATTTGTTTGGTTCGTGGAGACACGAACCAAGGCAGCTGTATTGTTTGTATTATTGTAGTTAAACCCATTTTTATAATTCTACTATTGAGATTGCTTCGTGCCTCGCAATGACGATCCCTCACTTTGAAAAACTGATTTCAGGTAGCTTGTATTGGCACTGAAATTATATTTTACATTTGTTGGCTGTTTGGCATCCCTGCTTCTTTCTACAACCAGCCAACCACTCCAACCCATATCATCTAAAGTTTCTTTAACTTTGTTCAAATCAATTTTCGGATCGTTCTGTAACCAAACACCATCTTCATTTGTGGCATGGATCTGAACGATGTTCTTTTTGCCTAAAATTCTCAGCTCTTGGTGTAAATCCCTTCCATTCTTTATGGCATTCGAGAAATTGAAGTAGCTTTTAACATGCTTGCAATCAATATCTTTTAATAATTGCAATTCACCTTTTGCATCTAAAGCGCTTTCAATTCCAATAGTAATTCCCACTTTGGCAGCCATTTTTCCAGCAACTTTTAACCGCTCTATAATAGGTTCACGGAGTTCTGGGTTTTTAACCAAATCACCTTGAATACCCAATGGAAGAAAGACCACTTTAATATGCATTGCTTTAGCAGTATCTAAACAATCCTGGATCATTTTCTGATAAGTTGGTCGCTTGGCAAATGATTGCGCATAAAATCCGGTCATCGCCAACGAACAGATTTCAAGATTTAATTCCTTTGCCTTATCCAGATACTCCTGCCTGATTTTTGGATCGGCCAGTTTATTGTCAAATGTTTCCCGATCGCCCAAACCACCCATGTCTATTTCCAATCCGTCTGCACCGATTTCTTTTGCGAGTGGCAAAGCGCTGATTTTCTGACGTTTTAAAATCATTAAATCAATCACGGCAACTTTATAATCGTTCTTTTTCTCTGCTGCCAAAAGCAATTGATTCGGGATCATTAAAGCGCCTGTTAGCAATGTCACATGACCAATAAAAGACCTCCTGTTTTGATGCTCCATATCTATTATTTGCTTGTACTTAAAGGGAATAATTTTTCCAGATTTTCAAATCCCATCACTGCATTTTTAGGTAGTTTTTCGCCTTTATCGCCAAAAACATAAAGGGCATTTTCCTTTTCGATGGTTACTTTACTTTCATTGTATTTACCGGCTTTATCTTTAACTGCAGTACCATTTAGTTTGAAGTTTTTGATCAGGAAATCGTAAAGTGCAATGCGCTTATTAATGCCAAAATCATGTTTTTCATCCGGAAGATGAACATTCTCGACCTTATCTTTCACACCATAATAACTGTACATTTTTTGTAGATAAGGAAAATCGTGTTCTGGTGTGTGTGCTGTCCAGTCGCTACCATCTGACACCAATAACTGGGGCCGAGGTGCTGCCATTGCAGCCAGTTCTACATTATCAGTTCCACCACCACATTGGTGGATTGGCATTCCGCTTTCGCAAGGGCAGCCACCATAAAAGTAAGACGACATCGCCACTACGGGAGCACTTAGTTTAATCCTGTTATCCATGGCGGTCATTAAAATGGAATGACTTCCTGCACCCGAACCTCCACTGATGCCAATTCTGGCTGTATCGGTTTCTTTTAGCGCACTGAAGTAGTCTAAAATCCTGATTCCTCCCAAAGCCTGAATGGTTTGCGCTAAGCTTTTGCGATGATCTTCATATTTAAACTGGAGCATCGATTCGCCCCAGGCAAATAAGTCGTAGCTAAAGGCCATAGCGCCCATTCTGGCAATCATTGCACAGCGGATCTGACAATCAGGTCTAAAACGTTGTTTTTCCCAGTGTCCGTCAGGACTTAAAACCAATGGGATTTTTCCTTTAAAATTTAACGGTTTATATAGTGAGCCATTAATCCAAACCCCAGGTAAAATTTCTAATGCAATGTTTTCGACCGAATAACCGTCAAAAATTCTTTTCGCTGTCATAATCGGTTTTGAATTTGGTTTGGCAGGCAATGGCGATAACAATAAGGCTTGGTATAATTCGGGCTTTATTTGTGCCTTACGTTTTTCCCAACTGGCCTGATCGTGGTATTTTGTTGCCAAGCTATCCAAATAGGCCCATCCATCCTGAACCTCCCAACGGTAATATTCATATTCTTTCAATTTGTAAACACCTGGCTTTTCCTTGTTTACTTTCATATCCAACGGTGCAAGTACGTTTGCAAGAGTTTCATCAACGTTTGCACGGAAACGCCATTCTGCATAGTTCACCCATTTATCTTTTACCTGTGGTTCTGAATATTTGATCTGTACTTTGAAGCGTGTTTGGATCTCTTTCAAAACTTCTACAAGCGGCTTTTTATAGAAGTTATCGGTGTTTTGGATTTGGGCGGATGTGGCTAAAGAAATGGAGAAAAGCAGCATTAATGCTAAACTTATCTTTCTTCCAATCGATCGATCGTCACCCTGAACTTGTTTCAGGGTCTTAATAGCAAGGCGGCTTAACATGAAAGATGCTGAAATAAATTCAGCATGACGAGCGCAAAATCCATGACAAATAAATAGTTCATCAGCCGAAGCAATCTTTCTTGACAGGATAGATTGCCACGTCGTGCCTCCTCGCAATGACGATCGCAACAACCTCGAAATGACGTATCTCATTGAATCTATCATCTTAACCCTCCTCATTTTTAGTTTCAGTAATTACCGGAGCCGTATAACCTTTCAGTTTCGGCCAGATCCCATTTTTGATTTTCTTTAATTTTAGCTTCGAAGGATCAACCACAACGTGTTTAATTTTCTCTCTTCTCCAGGTATAAATGAAATGTAACATGCCATCAGCAGTTTGAATCACCGCAGGATAAGAATACTGGCTGATGGGCGAATCTTCCAGAATCAATGCGGCCGACCATTTTTTTCCGTCTTTTGAAACCGAAACATTTAATGGAGTACGTGGCCCTTTGGCTAAATCGCCCGGAGGCAAAACATGGTTGTAAACCAATACGTGGCGGCCATCTTTCATGGTTACGGCGTCTGTACCGGAGTTGTTATTGGGTAATGATGTTTTGGTTAATACCGACCAGGTTTCGCCGTTATCTTCAGACCAGGATTCTACAATGGCTCGATTTGCTGTTCTGGCCAATAGCTGCAATTTTCCATTTCCATGTTGTAAAATGCTCGGTTGAATGGCTTTGATTCCATTTTCGGGCAATGGGCCTACGGTTCTCCAGGTTTTACCATTATCCTTGGTTACCTCGAAGTGAATTTTCCAACCGTCGCCTTCTTTACTCGATGGTGCAAAGAGATTCCCGTTGCTTAATAAAACGGGTTTGTTTTTTACAGGGCCAATATAACCATCGGGCAATTTTGTAGCATCCGACCAGGTTTTACCGCCATCTTTTGAGGTTCTCATCATGCCCCACCATTCTGATGGTTTTGGCCCGATTTTATAAAACAACAGTAAATCTCCACTAGGAACCTGATATAAAACAGGATTCCATGTAGGTAATCTTTTACCATCAGGTTGGATACCATTAGCAGCCGAAACCGGTGCCAGCCATTTGCCATCCACAAAACGACTGATGTAGATTTCTACATCGGGATTCCGTTCTTTTGTGCCACCAAAAAATGAAGCGACTAAGCCCGTTGGCGTTTCTGCGATTGTTGCAGAGTGGCACGATGGGAATGGTGCTTTGTCGTATAGGAATTCTTGTTTTACGATTCCAGTTTGCCATTTCTCTACCTGAGCTTTGGCACTAAGTGTTACTGCTAAAATAAGTCCTATTGTGGTGTATATTTTTTTTGATATCATAATTCTTTCTCTTCGAGGTTGATTACACAGATTATTTGATTGCACAGATTTGCTTTATTACTCAAAAACTGAAAACTTTTCACTGGAAATTGCCTACTGCTTTTGTTTTGCTGCTTTCTCTTCCTTTATCTTTTTAGTGTAAGCACTATAAAGCGCTCTCCAGCTGCGACCGTTATTATTTAACATCTGCTCTGATTTCGTTTTGTAAATCTCGAAAATGGCCGAAATCTGCTTCATGTTTTTATAATCGACAGCTTGTTCCCTGGCTTGCTTCAAAAAAGCCAAAATCTTGGCTTCCTCATCGGCAGTTAAATCAGGAACAATCGCTTTGTAACCTTTCATCGTGAAATCAACCTTTCCGATGGTGTATTTGTCTAAAATGGTTTCTACCTGCTCTGGTGTTAAATTCTTTTTCAATCCATCCATAAGCGATTGATGAACCATTGATGGCATAGCAGAATCAGCAATGATCTGTTTATCTAAATCACTTAGTTTATTGCCGGTAACAGGGTTTATTCCGTCAGGAACAGTTGATGATGGGTGGTCGTTATGCCAATCTCTAATTGTGGTTAAATGAGCCGCAATTACATTTTCAACAGCAGATTTTTTTGTTGCATCACTTAAATTTAATGCAGAAGTCCATTCTTTTGCCTTTGTCAGGATTTCTTCTGGCACAACAATATCTTTGGTTTGGCTGAATGCATTTACTGCGGTGATCAGTAAGCTGAGTAGCATAAATGGTTTAAAAAACTTTCTCATAATTCTATTTTTCTTTAAGCGTCACCCTGCCCCGATTTTACATCGGGATCTTATCAAATAAGATGCTGAAACAAGTTCAGCATGACGACCGTAATAATTATTTTTTCTCCACCACAAAAGCATAATCGCCAGAACCAAGTTCATAAACAGCGTTATTATGCTCCATTTTTACAAATTTTAAATCCTTTATTGACTTATTTTTTTCTGAAACTTCATTTTTATTATTTGCAGGAATATAAACCAACGCCGTTGTATTTGCTGGGATGGTAATGTTCCAGTTAAACTGGTTAGCCGTTTTGCTATAACTGCTTTTGATTAACCCATAAACCGAATTGTAACTTGCATTTACCGAGTTTAAACCATTGATCATTTCAGGTTTCATGGTGATTTTTTTAAAAGCAGCCTCCTCCGATTTTATACCAGCCAGATTTTCGTAATACCAGATCAGCAGATCGCCTAGCATCATCACGTGGTTCTGTGAATTCATTTTCGGATCAGCCGTATTGCCATTCCATAATTCCCAAATGGTGGTTGCACCATTATCAACCATATAGCCCCAGCTAGGATAAGATTTTCGCGTAGCCACAGTATAAGCTAAATCTGGTCGCCCATAGTCGTTTAAACAGCGCATTAGCCACTGAATACCGACTAAACCATTACTTAAATGGCCTTTATTTGTCACTTCAACAGTATAAGTGATATTCTTAAAAACCTGATCTATTTTGTTCTGTGGAACCATTCCGAAATAAAGTGGAATGATGTTATCCGTTAAGGCATTAGAAGCATAATAACCTTTATCGTTATAATATTTCTGGTTGAAAGCTTCCTTGATTTTATTCCCCAAAAGTTCATATGCTTTTACATCTTCATCATTGCCGCTTACCTTAGCGAATTGTATCATCAACTGCGTGAAATGATAATAATAAGCCGTCGAAATTAATTCAGAAGGATATTTCTTGTCTGCGCTTTTGCCCTGGCCAAATTCGATGGTAATAGGAGGCATACACCAATCGCCGTAACTATCTTTAGTTAAAATATAATCTTTCATGTAGCGATCTTGCATGTAAGCTAACCACTTTTTCATTGCTGGGTAATTATCCCGAACGGCCGAAACATCACCGGTTTGTTTGTAAAGCATTTCGGTCACCAAAAGCATTGCTCCTGGCCAGGTCATGTTATCGCTGTAGTACCTCCAGAAAGCAGGTGCCACATCAGGAATAGCTCYATCTTCCTTTTGCGAGTTTCTGATGTCCTGTAACCATTTGGTATAAAAGCGTCCGTTATCAAAAAGAAAACTTTCTCCGTAAGCCACAGCGCCCCTATCGCCAAGCCAAGGCATCCGCTCGTTGCGTTGAGGACAATCAACCGGAATCCCCTTATAACTTCCGGCAATGCCCCACCAGGCATTTTTGAAGATCTGATTGGTTAAAGCATCTGAAGTTTCGAAAGTTCCGACCGTTTTAATGTTATCATAAATCATTTTGCCAAGAAAATCATTCACCGATGGTTGGTAAGTATATCCTGAAAGCTCTACGTATCTAAATCCGCGGTATGCAAAAGTAGGCCCCCAGATTTCTAATTCTCCTCCTTTTAAAGTGTATAAATCGGTACATTTCGCATTACGAAGATTAGCCGTAAAAAGTTCTCCATTATTTTGTAACGACTCTGCAAAACGCATTTTGATTTGTTTGCCCTTTACGCCTTTTACCTTGATCTGCAGCCAACCCACCATGTTTTGACCCATATCCAAAATATACCGGCCACCAGAAAGTTTAGTGATTGAAACAGGCTTTATTGTATTCATCACTTTCATGTTTTCATTCATCTGGGCTTCAATGGTTCCTGTTGGTTCTTGTACAAATTCGGCTTTTGCCCACTTGCTATCGTCAAAACCGACCTTATTCCAGCCTGGAGCTTCTTTTGTAGCATCGTATTCTTCCCCATCATATTCGTTATTGGTTCTGATAGGTCCATCTGCTGTGCCTTTCCAGCTATCGTCGGTATCAATATTTGCTGTTGTTCCATCGGTGTAAACAATGTTGATGTTCATCAGCATTTTCGGAAAACCAAATGTTTTAATTTTATAAGGTTTTTCATTTTGACGCATCGCGAAGAAACGGCCATTTCCGAGTATCGTGCCAACTGCATTTTTACCGTTCTGAAGGTAACTGCTTACATCGTAAGTGTTATATTTTACGTTTTTGGTATAATCTGTAGGCGATGGAGATAAAACATCATTTCCAACTTTTTTGCCGTTGATGTAGAGTTCGTACAAACCTAAACCAATGATTGATGCCGTAGCAGACTTGATTTCTTTCGTACTCTGAAACTCTTTTCTGAAATACCTGGCTGATAAACGCGAATCCGTTTTAATGTTATCCCATGGGAATGCCCTGTCAAAACCAATCCAGCCTTTCGGCCAATCTTTGTAGTATAGCAAACCCATAGAAAAATAGTTGTTAGCAGACCATTCGCTTTGCCCAACATTGGTCCACACTTTAACTTTCCAATAGGCTTTCATCCGGCTTTTAAGCACTTTTCCGTTGTAAGCTATATGAATAGATTCTGGTGAGTTAATCTTTCCTGAATCCCATAAATCGCCCTCATTAGCATTTAATTTCTCAGGCGAAGAAGATACCAAAATCTGATAAGCCGTTTGCATTACATTTCTTTCATTTGAGATGATATGCCATGCCAATCGAGGTTTCAAAACATCAATACCCAAAGGATTCTCGAGCATTTCGCAGGTCGTGTTTTGCAACGAGATCTGCGCCATCACTTTTGAAAAGGATAGAAACCAAATGCTGATGATCGCTATGTAGATTTTAATGTTCATTATACTTCGTGGTTGATTACACAGATTAATTGACTTCACTGATTTTCTACTTCTTTAATTATTCTTTCTTCTTTTGCTTTGCGAAAAACTTAGTGTTCTTTGCGGTTAAACATTTATTTGCTCCCGCTGATTTCGAAGATTTACGCAGACCAATAATTTTCTCATCTGCGTAAATCCGCGTTATCTGCGGGCTATTCTTTTTCTTTGCAATGCGAAAAACTTAGCGTTCTTTGCGGTTAAACATTTATTTGCTCCCGCTGATTTCGAAGATTTACGCAGACCAATATTTTCTCATCTGCGTAAATCCGCGTTATCTGCAGGCTATTTTTTCTTTGCTTTGCGAAAAACTTAGCATTCTTTGCGGTTAAACATTTATTTGCTCCCGCTGATTTCGAAGATCTACGCAGACCGATATTTTCTCATCTGCGTAAATCTGCGTTATCTGCGGGCCATTATTCTTCTTTACGCTTCGCGGTTGATTACATAGATTAATGGATTACACTGATTTTTTAATTCTTTAATTATTCTTTCTTCTTTTCTTTGCGGTTAAACCTATCTACCTGAAAAATCAAAATACAAGGTCATATTTAGTGCTCTATTTGGGGCTTTATCAAAATCGTAATAGATATTCTTCATTCCCATGGGGCCTGTAGTTTCTGGTTTTTGTGTTTTTGTGCCAATTGCCGAAATTGCGTTCATAAATGAAATATCACCATTCGGAAATGTCGGACTCATGTTATCATATTCTGTATCTTTCGATTTTTTTGGCGTAAACAACCTTAAAAACACATCTTCCCTATCTGTAACCACTTTAAAAGATTGTTTTTTACCAATAAACTCACACCAATACATGTTTGAATAATAGCCCTTAAATTCAGGGTATTGCCAAGGTGCTTCACCAGTTGCTGAATTATTATAATCCTTTTTCCAAATGCCAAAAGCTGTGCCCTTCATTCGGTTTTTCCAAACGCGGTATGGTCCGCTTCCTTTATATTCAACTGCTTTGATTTCTGATTCAGGATAAGAGAAGTTCAGTCCTACGAAAGTGGTAAAGTAATCTGATGGAAAATATTTCACTTCCATTTTTAACCAGCCTGATGGATAAATCGTCCATTGTAAAGTGTTCCAACTTTTTTTTTTATCAAATTTTGATGAAATCACTAAATTTTCACCATCCATTTTTTGAATGAAGTTTTTAAAATTATTTACACCCTCCTGTAAAATGGGGCCATTTGAAAACGGAATTACACCTTTGGCATTCTGTGCCTGTTGCAGCAAACCTGTTATTTTATCGAATGTTAAATCGATGCCGTTGGCAGATACCTGATAAACTTTCGCATCCTCTTTAATATTTACCTTTGAAGAACCTGTTTTTACAACAATCTTCTCTGCATCATCTTTAGGCAGTGTTATTGGGAAACTCCAGGTAAACAATTCCTTACCATCAGGTGCATTTGCAGTGAGATAAAGTGCATCAAAGTTCCTCCAGTCGCTTGGAAGATCGACTTGTAATTTTCCTTTTTCGAAAGGTTTTATATTTGGTGCATTGGCTCTTCCAGATTTGAATGCTGCATCTGTTCCCGCTTTTAATTTCTTTAATTTCCAGTTGAATGTACATTGATTGAGATTGGTAAATGCATAACGGTTTTCTAATGTAAACGAACCATCAAAACTGGCAGTCATTTCTCTTTTCTCTACAAAAACAGGACTCCAGACTTCTTTAATGGTAAAGAAACTACCTTCTTTTTCGTGGTAAGGTCCAACAATTCCGTCAGGGCCATGATTTCCATCGGTATCTAATTCGCCATTTTTATCGGTACGTACCACAGCCTGATCGGCAAAATCCCAAAGGAAACCACCTGCAGAAAGTGGATTGTTCCACATGGCATTCCAGTAATCTTCAATGCCTGCAC
>NZ_JBFTQI010000132.1:0-9785 GCF_056398925.1 Pedobacter sp. 01T416_2 | reverse complement strand
GTGGTATTGATGTTCAGGTACTTTTTAAAGCTCAAATCAACTGAGTAAAAAGCACTTAACACCAACATTTGTGAATTGAAATCGAATGCTTTTACCGGGTTTTTAGAATTCGAGAAGTTATATACATTTGGAACATTTAAATAATCGGTTGTGGTAAAGCTCGAATTGTAACTGAAGTTGCGGGCATTACCACCACCAAAAGCACTGATTTCGAATAAATCGCCAATATTTTTATTGTACTTTAAAATCAATTGCGTATTGTTTTCGAACATGCTGCGGCGGTCTTCCCTGT
Source organism: Pedobacter sp. 01T416_2 (assembly GCF_056398925.1). NCBI lineage: Bacteria > Pseudomonadati > Bacteroidota > Sphingobacteriia > Sphingobacteriales > Sphingobacteriaceae > Pedobacter > Pedobacter sp. 01T416_2. The sequence continues at coordinate 9,493 of NZ_JBFTQI010000132.1, read as the reverse complement.
AATCGCCCAAACCTTCTTCACGTCCGTATGGGTGAGCAGAAAACGGCATTTTCTCGGTCCTTAACTGATCGTAAGTAGAGATCTGCGTTTTCAGCAATACATCCAATCCTTTGGTTACATTGTAGTTTAGAGAGGCATAACCGTTAATATCGTTCTTTTTATGTCCGCGTAACCACTCGTAAGATAAAAAATAAGGGTTGTGGTAACGCTGGTACTCGGCGTAAATAGACTGGATTCCTTCTTTGCCCGGCTGCCAGTAGTTTTTCATATCGTCGATATTCCAGTCGGCACCGCCCCAAAGGGTCATGTTATAAATCACACTGTTCGGTCCATAATTTACATCAGGAATATTATCAGAAAACTGGCGGCTATAATTGATGTAGGCTTCGGCTCTTAATTTCGGACTGATGTTATACGAGCCACTCACATTAAAATTGTTGATGTTTAATTGTGTGTTCGGTATAATTCCTTTTTGATAATTATTGGAAATAGAAACCCTTAAATTATACTTATCTGTTGCAGAAGATAAGGCAACGTTGTTTGCAGAAAGCAATCCGGTTTGGATAAAACGCTTTAAGTTATCCTTTCCACGGGCTACCCAAGGCGTACCCTGGCGCACGCCGTTCACAATCGGGCTATCATATTGAGGAATCAACTGACCGTCGAATTTTGGTCCCCAGATATCGTAATCACCATCATTTAAGCCACCACCTTTTCCATCACCAAAAGCGTATGCACTGTGCTCACCTGGCCCGTACTCGTCCTGGCTTTTCGGCAAAGCGATAAACCCTTTGTTAAACTGCGTGCTCGAATTTAGTTCTACAGTAAAACCTTTGTCGCTCAGTTTACCTCTTTTAGTGGTGATTAATAATGCACCATTATAAGCCTGATAACCATAAAGTGCCGCTGCTGCCGGGCCTTTAAGCACGGTATAAGTATCAATATCATCGGGATTGATGTTCCAGGTATCCGAATTGATCGGCACCCCATCTACGACAACTAAATTAACATCGTTACCGCGAAGGTAAAGCGACGAACGGCCCAAAAGTTCTGAAGATACCCCAACAGTTAAACCGGCAACCTTACCCACCAATCCGTTTACCGGATTAGCTTCCCTGGCTTTTACCAGATCGGCTCCTTTTACCTCCTGAATGGCATAGCCCAGGTTTCTTTTCTCTTTACGGATACCGAGGGCGGTAACCACTACCTCATTTAAATTTTTCGAGTCTGTTTTTAAAGTTACGGTAAGGTTTGCGCCAGTAACCTGAACTTCTTGCGGAAGAAATCCGATCGAACTAAAAACAAGTGTTTCACCTGTTTTGGCATCAAGTGTAAAGCGGCCCGATAAATCGGTAGAAGTAGCTTTTTTAGTCCCTTTTACCATTACGCTAACGCCTGGGATCGGCTGCTGCGCATCGTCTTTAACCAGACCAGCTATTTTTGTTTGTGCCCAGGAAAAATAAGGCGTGAGGCACAGTAACAGCAAAGCTACCATGCACATCTTCATCTTGTAGAGATGTTTCATTTATCTATAATTTTTTTTAGGTTTTATAGATGCAATGATAAGATGTGTATGTTAGCCTAATGCCAACTTTTAGTTAACAAAATACCCTATTTTTGTTTAGTATTTGTTAACTAAATATTTTCTTAATGCTTTCTGCGGCATAGCCTGCACTAGCAGTCATTCCTTTACCGCCAATAGCTGTACGGATATGGATACGATCGTCGAGATCGTAAGTTACAATATGTTTTGTTGCGTGCTGCGGATAAAATCCGGCCCAGATACTTTGCAGTTTGCGCACATCGAAATCAACTATCCGGGCTGCTTCTTCGAGCATGAGCTCATTAATGTGGTGGCTTAAATCGAAACCCAGATCGTCGAAATGGTTTACATCGGCATACACATGCGAATCGCCAATAATGATCGTATTATCTGCAGCCTTTTTAAACAGGATATGGATACCCCATTTTTTTAGCTCTTCGTAATGCTCAGGGGTTTTAATGCTTTTGAAAGAAGGGCAATAGTGTTCAAAACTCTCGTAACGCCTGGTGGTTAGCCCTGTTAAAATATTACCTGTTAAAGCTACTTCTGGCATAGGTATACTGCGCATCATCTGCAGCTTACTAACCACAATACCGCTCTCACTAAACAGATCGGGATAAAGCAGTTTAAATTCGTAACCGTTACAGATAATGGCTTTCTCTGCCGTAAAAAGTTCAGTATTGTTTCTTAAACCTACTTCAACACCAGTGCCTTTGCTTTCGCAGGCGGTAACCGGACTGTTGTATTTAAGTGTGTATTGTGCAAACTTAGTCTGCATATATTCATGCAGGCGGTAGATCATTTGATCTGGTGCTACACTAATTTCCTGGGGGAAAAAGATGGCTTCTTTGGCATAAGAAGATTTAATAGCAGGATATTTCTTTAAAACCGCTTCCTGATTAAGCAATTCGGTTTCGTAACCGATGGTATCGTAATGTGCTTTCAGCTCATGGATTAAGGTCTGCTCATCGTTATCTGATGCGATGTACACACTACCATTTTGCTGCACGGAAATATCGAATTCCTGCTGAATCGATTTATAAATATCTAGGCCAGCCACACCATATTCGAACCACTCGGCTTCCATACCCGAGGGTACCACCTGACCAAAATTGCGTACCGTAGCGCCAACCGGAAAATTGTCTTTTTCGAGCTGTAGTACCGATTTGCCCGAAAGTAAAGCATGGTAAGCATGGAATGTTCCTAAAATCCCTCCACCAATTACAATAAGATCGAAATGTTTATTCATTGTTTATTTTTTGCTGATCTCAGGATATTTTTAATTCATCCAGACATCAATGTTGAGTTAATATTGTTTAGCTACTTTATCTTTTAAAAATTACGCGTCATTCCCGCGCAGGCGGGAATCTTAAAGCTTATTGCATTACGATTATACATAAGCTTTCTTTTCTTCATAAGCATTCATGAGCACTACTTGGTTCCCAGTCAAGTTGAGAATGACGATCTCTTGAGGACCTCCGCGCCCTATACTTCTACCATTTAAGAAATGTAAGAAACATATAAGCTTAAATGACCTTATATTCCTTACATGGCAAAAAATGACATCCAAAAAAAACATCTTTTCACTTTCCTGCTAAAATTACACTCCCAGCCGCCTGCATCTTTTTGTTTGTAACCAAAGTTTTTCTTCTAAAATAGATCAAAGAAAGTACACTACACACCCCGCCAATTAATGGTATAGCAAACAAACACTGTTTAAAAAAGTGCATCCAGCTGGCATTCGTATCACCGAACTCATGAAACAGGAGTATTGAAAAGCTACCTACGTAACCAATAGAATCGGCCACATACATAATAAAACCGATGTTGCTCTTGTAATGAAAATTGGCAATCATCCGTTCAAAGAAAATAGCATTATAGGGAATGTAGGCCATATACAGTCCCATTCCCAGTAAAGCCATCCAGCTAACAGGCCCAATGTAGCCCCTATCAAAAAAGAATGTACTTACGCCAATTAGCAAACAGCCCGAAATAATCATGATATGGATCACGGTAAAAGCTTTGAGGTTATCTTTAATCAGGATCAAAAGCCCCATCATTACCAAGACCACAACCGAAATCAGGGTATCAATCTGCGTGTAGATATGGTTGTTGTGAATACCTAAGCCATTCCAGATTTCTACTTCGAAATTATCGCGCATATCGCGGATACAGGTAAGCAGTACGTAGATGATAATGGTTAAGATGATACCTGGCAAAAATGTTGTGATAAACTTTCTGCGCTGTTTCGCATCCATTGGCACCCGCTTGGTACGTAACTCCTGATCTTCTTTTGAAGGCGGCGGAATAACCTCCAGACAAAAAACAAACAGGAACAGCGGAAGCAGAAAAACCAGTCCGGTAAGAAAAGGCATCCAATAATCGGTTACCAAAGCAAACGACATCAGCGTACGTGCTACAGTTTTAACAAAACCTGAGGCAAATATTAAACTGATCGACATCAACGCACCCATAAATTCGGTTGTTTTTCTTCCTTCCAAATAACTGAATACCAAACCCCAGATCATGCCCAAAGGGAAACCATTGAGGAAAAGAAATACAATATTGTAAGGAGCAGGTACCAAAGCAAATCCGAGCAGGGCTAGCCAAGAAAAAAGGATCAGAAAAATGATGCTCCTTGCCCGGTTACTTTTCCCCGATTCGGAAATAAAACGGATACCATAAAACTTACTTAAGGTATAACCTACCATTTGTGCAATAACCAACCAAACTTTATAATCGATATGCAGAAATTCCTGATGCTCAAAAGTAGCAGAAGCAAAAGCTTTACGAAAGGCATACATACTGGTATAACAACCAAATGCTGCTATGCCACCAAGCATTGTAATTAACCAATAAGGMCAATTAAGTGCTTTTTTGCGGGCAAGATGAAGCAAACTCATCCTAATATCAGCTTATTTTGTTTATCATACCGAGCACCACTAATTTGATTGACATATGTATTTTTTAAAAACACAATAGTAAACATTGTTTATTATTAGTAAACAATGTCAAGATTATCAAATTGTTAAATTTTTACCATGTAGGACTTGTATTTTATTTCGTAAAAGCCTCTAATACCGGCCTTCCTCTCCAACTTTGCGGTTGTTGCAGCCTCATTAACCAGGCCAGTGTTGCGGCTGTATCGTAGGTAATAATTGCATCTTTTAATTCGTGGTTTTTACGAATACCAGGGCCCGAAATAATCCACGGGATCTGCACTTCATCAAGCGATTTACCACCATGGCCTTTACCTTTACCACCGTGATCGGCAGTAACCAGGATAACGGTTTCATCAGCTATGCCTGCATCGTTAACCGCTTTTACAATTTTACCTATCCGCTGGTCTACCAACTCCAGTTGTTTATAATAAGCTGGTGTACGGTGACCGATTGAATGCCCTGTACCATCAGGCTCGTCTAAATGCAAAAAGGTAAAATAAGGTTTTTCTTTTTTGATAATCGCAACAGTGGTATCGGTGCAAAAATCATCTTTATCGTTTCCGCTAACGATGATGTTTACTGCTTCTTTTTCAAATAAATAACCAATCCCGCTCCAGCTATACACAATAGCCGTTTTAGCCTGTTTTTTTTGATCTCTGATTACACTAAATATCCCAGGGAACAAACCATAAGATGTGTTGGTGATGGATGGGATTTCGGGCACTTTACTGTCCCATTCGGTATAACCATGTTCGGTTGGTCCAGCACCCATTAATAAGGAAGCCCAGTTTACAGCGCTGGAAGATGGCAATACACAACGTGCCTGTGTAGTCCACGAGCCGTTAGCCATTAGTGCTTTAAGATTAGGCATATTCGCTTCGGGCAAAGCGTAACCACCAAAACCATCGCAACCAATTAAGACAACATGTTTAATTTTTCTTGATTGCGCCTGGGCAAATGCACATAAACAAAGTAACAGTAAAGTACTTTTCAAAAATCTTTTCATATTCATATTTTCTATTACCAAACCTAAGATTGGTTTATAAAGATKAAGATAAGTATTTGTTAAGTATTAATAAACTTTGTTTACATAAATGTTATTCAAAAAAATAAATCACCAGCATTAGCGCCCTGCTATCGCCAATATTAACCGGGGTGTGAGAAAGCCTTCCATCGAAAAGCATAGAGTCTCCTTTTTCGAGTATGATTTTCTTTTTCGAAAACTGATATTCTACCCTACCTTCTATCATGTATTTAAATTCGAAGGCTTCGGTTTTCACCATTGGGCGATGCGCATTCACCTCGAGCTCGAGCAGTACAAAATCGGCAGTCGAAAACTTAATATTCTTAGTTAAAATACGCGAGTAGTTAAAACCTACAGCCTGTTCTTTTTCGAACTTCTGGTACTGATCTTTTCGTTTCACCAGAACGGGGGCATCTTTTTTATGAAAATTGATATCCTTAAAAAAACTGTTCAGATCTATCTGCAGACTTTTAATAATATCCATTAATACCATTAAAGACGGAATGGTACGACTATTTTCGATTTGAGAGATCAGCCCCTTGCTTACCTCTGCTTTATCTGCAAGCTCCTGAACGGTAATCCCCAGTTCTTTACGTCTTTCTTTAATTTTAAGGCTAATCTGTAAAAGAATTTCTTCTTGCATATGCTAAAATCGTGTTAATAACGCTAATGTATTATTTTATTCCTACAATCTAAATCAACAATCGCATTAGTTACGGAATTACATTTTAACGTGCTTATAAAAACAATCGCCGCCTTTTTATGGCGGCGATAGCAAAAATTAACGGTAATGCCCGGGCACCCAATACCGACCGCCATGAGGGCCAATATTATAATGCCCGCGTACCCAGTGTGCCCTTGGTGCACGTGCGCTCACCACGCATGCACTAAAATTAACCGCCATAACCAATAAGAGTAATGCATTTACAATCCTTTTCATAACCTAACCTTTTAAAAGTGAAAAATAAATCAAGCTTTATGCTGTGTGTTTTATTTTGACGGAGGAAGGATAGAAAAGGTTTAATTGGTTATATCAGAAAGATTTTCAGCGTTTTCAAACGGTCGTCATCTACCGGAGCAACGCGAAGTGTTCCAAAGGAACTCCTTCGGAGGAGAGATCTATCTAGACAGATTTTGCTTCGCTGAGCCTTTGGGTTCTCGACTGCGTTGCACTCCGCTCGAAATGACGGCAACTTCAGAGAATTTTTACGCGTAGATTAATTCTGTCATTTATATTAATTTTTATAAAATTTATGGTTTGCGGCTTTTGCAGTAAATAGAATTCTCACCATGGGTGCCCATCGCCTCACAAAAAAAACGGCCCAACCTTGTTTAGGTCAGACCGTTGTATATTGATATTAAAAAAGATTAGAAACTATATCTTAATCCCAATTGCATCTGGTAACGTGAGGCAAAGAAATCTTTTGAATAAGAGGTTACATCTTTCTGTGCAAAGGTATATACCGGATATGCGGTTGGTGTACCTGCAGTTGCCACCTTAATACCTACACTTGCCATTGAATTATAAGTATTAGGAGAARAATATTGAATTCCCCAATCTTTATTTACCAAATTGGTGAGGTTAATAATATCGTAAGTTAAGGTAAGTACATGTGGATGCTTTCCTTTTGCCACCTGAATATCCTGAGAGAAGCGGAAATCGGCCTGAACATTCCAAGGGGTGCGTGCACCATTACGCTCTGTAAAATCGCCACGACGGGTACTTAAGTATTTATCGTTATTGATATAATCATCAAATGCGGCAGCTTGCGCAATTCCTGCTGCGTTGTTGGCAAAGAACTTTTGTGTTTCGYCTACAGCCGGAATATACATCAAACTTACGGTTTGGCCAGTTCCATTGATCCTGGTATTCACTAAACCCAATGAATAAGGAGAACCTGACTGGCCGCTGAAGAACAAGGAGAAGTTAGATACATATTTACCGTTTTTAGCCCAATCTAATCTGTAATTGATGGTCGAAATAATCCTGTTACGGATATCGAAATTAGAATAGGCCAAGCCTGGGTTATTTGGACTAAGGGCCTGGTTTAACTGCCAGTTAGATTCCATTGAATTACGGATACCATTGGCAATATCTTTCGATCGTCCGTAGGTATAAGCCACCATCATATCTAAACCGACAGGAAGTGATTTACTCACCTGAGCGGTTAAGCTATATTTATATCCTTTATCAGTGTTTGATAATAGGTAGGCATTGGTATATAAAGGATTAATTTTGGTGCCTGAATAAATAGGCTGCTGTTTCTGGGTATCATAAGCCATGTAAGTAGGATTATCCACATAGTTGATCTGCTGAAACTGCACATCTTTAATCACCTGACTAAAGATTCCCTCCACTGTAAATTTCCACTGGTCGTCTGTTTTATAATCGAAGGCTAAATTACTTCTCCATGCTTTTGGCATTTTAAAGTTATTATCCACCAAATCTACCTGTGTTGCACCTTTAGCATCTTTAACATTAACACCTTGATTAGTAACATAACCAGCTTCACCATTACCTGTTAAAGCATCTCTGATCGGATCGGTACCCGCTACTGGCTTTACAATTTTGGTAGGATCAGCATTGGCATAAACGTACGATTTATCGAAAGCGCCATAGTTTACACCATTGTTGTAATATGCATAACCGATCCATGCAAAAGGAACACGACTGGTAAACAAGCCGGTACCACCACGCATAACCAAACTTTGGTTACCCAACACATCGAAATTAAAGCCAACACGTGGAGAAATCTGGATTTTGTTCAGGAATTTCCCGGTAATTGATGATGGTTGTGTGTAAGTATAGGTTGTACCATAATTTGCATCAACCGGAGAATTAGTTGTTTTTGGACTCAGTGACGGCATATTGGGTAAATCAGCCATATCAAAGCGTAAACCCGGTGTTAATTTGAAACGGTCGCCAATACGGATTTCATCCTGACCATAAACACTGTACATGTTCACATTAAACTCTGCAGTTGGATTCGCAATAATGTGATCACGCGTATTGTCATCATAATTATAACTTGTACGTACCCTGTTTGGCTGGTTGGCCAAGAAATCGGCGATGCTGCTATAAGCCACACGGCCATTCCATGAGTTTACGAAACCATAGTTGATGTTATAAAACTCGTTGTGCGTACCAAAGGTAAAAGTATGGTTCCCCTTGCTGAAAGTATAGTTATCGGTAAATTCGAAAGTATTCTGTTTCATGTTGAAGATACTTGCCTCACGGTCGGTACCTAAAAACAATGTTCCTCCATTAGAAGCAATCTCAATCTGCGGCAAAGCCGGATTGGATAGCGGATCACGATAATCGTGAACGGTAGAATAACCTACAATTAAATTGTTGGTAGCTGAATTTCCGAAACGGGTTTTAAGATCGGCAACAGTTGATGTCTGATTATTGTTCTGTCTGAAATCGATACCGCCAAACCTGAAGTTAGACTGATCTCTTTCTAAGTTTGTTGCTTTCGAAATGATGGTATTATTTCTGATGGTTAGTTGGGTACTTTCACTGATGTTCCAATCTAAGCGGTTAAAGAATTTGTTAGACTGCGAATAGATGTTGTAATCGCCAAACGAACCGGCATCAACACCATAAGCTGTCTTCATGCGATCAGAAATCTGCTGTGCCTCAGTTAAGCTAAGCAATTTCATATCAGACGATCCTGCACCTAAAATTACCGGATCCTGACGGCGGGTAATCTCTTCATTGGTGAAGAAAAACAATTTATCTTTTATAATCGGAAAACCTACACGGAAACCCGTTTGGTAATCGTGAAAAGCGGAGGGCTCTTTGCTGTTATCGCCGATTTTATTTCTACCGATTAAAGAGGCGTTACGGCCATAACCATAAACCGAGCCTACCACCTCGTTGGTACCACCACGCGTAACAGCGTTAATGCTACCACCTAAAAAGTTACCCACTTTAACATCGTATGGAGAAAGTAAAACGGTAACATCCTGAATGGCATCTAA
>NZ_JBFTQI010000131.1:0-9805 GCF_056398925.1 Pedobacter sp. 01T416_2 | reverse complement strand
TCCCTATGGTAATTATTGTTTCCTTATGGGGCATGATCCATACAGGTGGATTTTTAGTGCCCAACATTCGAACCACTCAATCCGTTCCCCATAATGCATTGGAATTTGTAAACAGTCTTTTAACATCTTGCTATAATATCGGTATTTCATTAGGCGCATTCTTAGGCGGCATTGTAATCGCGAAGTTTGGTGTCCACGAAATAATCTGGATGGCAGTGCCTCTTCTGTTACTGGCTTACTTATTGAGTTTTGTAAACTCAAGAAAGAAAGCATTGGTTAATTAATAATTTATCAATCTTAAAATATTAAAACTGAGTACATGCTCAGCATTATCAATGATCTTACAGGACAATCCAAGATTTTATAGTGATAAATATAGTCCTTTTGGCTGATTACTTTCAAGAGCGTTAACGAACTTTAACTAAAAAACCCCAACTCAATTAAAAATTTTACCGAGTGTCTCCCATGCCCAATGTTCGTTAAGTTAAGCGTTTTTAACCATAGATGCACCCAGATAACACGGATTTTCATATCTGTGTGCATCCTTTCTATCTGTGGTTAAATTATTTTTGCTTGTGCCGAATGGCTTAAGGTGTAATGGGAATAAATAAACCCAGACTTAAAGAAAAATCTCCAACAACACAATTACAATCGCTGCTGTCAATGTATTCAAAAAATTGACCACATCATTCCCGATCAACCCCCTCCGCTCCAGCACAGCCCCTAATATGGAATCAGTAAGGTTACCCAACGTACCTGCAAGAACAATAAAGAAAAAGCTGATACTCCATCCCCATCCTAGCGCATAAATGCCAGCAATAATACAGCTACCTGCTATACCGATCAGGGTCCCTTCCAGACTGATCACCCCGTCCATTCCGCAGCGGTCGGGCTTAAAGGAAATAACATTAAAAAACCGTCTTCCATAAAGCATCCCCAGCTCGGAGGACAGGGTATCCGCTGTAGCCGAGGCAAAGGCTGCCGCCATTGCCGGAAGCATCAAATAAGCCAGCCGGGGATAAGACAGGGTAACTATAGCTGCAATGGCCGCAGCCCCGGCATTGGCCAGTACCTGCATTGCATTACGGCCTTTTTTTTCTTCATCCTTAGTGGCAAAAGCCTGCTTTCTGTGCCGCTCCAAGGAGGTGGCAGCAGAACCGAGGATAAAAAACATGGTCATCATCGCAAGCCCGAAGTAACCTGCAGCGGTAAAAATAAGGCATGCCAGTACCCCGCCCGTAAAAGCGGCCAGAACCGTCAGTTTTTTTGCCAAGATACTGTAGGCCATGCCTAAAATAATGATGATAGGCAAAAAGATGCCGCTATTGAACATATCACAAATATATTTGAAATATATTCACGAAAAAGCACATGGAAATATTTGTGCTGTTACGAACTACCAAAAACGTCAAAATCGACCGTGGTCACAAGTCTTGGGTTACCAAAGAGATCGATAAAAGTAACGGTTAGTTGTACTTCGGTTTGATAAGAAAACGAGCAGCCATTTTCCCTGAAATACCCAATCTTACTGCTGATTATCCATGCAGAGATTGAAATCAAGAAGGAGCCCGAAATGAATTTAAACGACCAGAATAAACGGGTGCTATTTTTCGCGGAATAGTTTCGGGTATTCAATTACCAATCCATACGGATCGGTTTTTAGCTCGGCCTTAAATGTCGATTTTTCGTTTTCATACAGGTATACCGAATTTGATATTTTAGTATAATACTGCCTTACAGGTATTATCAGATCAGCAATAATGTCTATGTATATCACCTCGATCCTATTGCTCAATTGCCCAATAAAAACCAACCTTCTTATCGGCAATGTATTGGTAAAAGGTGTTAATGAAATATCAATATCGACACAACCATCAAATCGATGATCAATCTTATTGTTGACCAGCCAATGATCACCTTTCTTTTCTAGAAGAAGTGTTTTTTCATTTCCGCCCAATATGACATTTATTTCAACGAAATAGGTTTCCCACAACGTATCCGTAAGAATTTTATATAAGATTTTAGTCGCCTGGTTATTAACCTGGCATGTAATAATCGATGTAACTGCGACACCATTATCTGTTTCCGTTAAGGTACAATTTTCCAGGGACCTGTATTCCAAGCCTTCCCATGTTATGTTTCTCTCCATTATGATTTGAAATTAAACAATCTTAATGCCGACTTGGTTTTAAGCAGCTTAATTCACGGTCCAATAAGGCGAAAACTGGAAAATTATTTTATTTAGAGATTTAACTGCGTATTTCTAGAAAAATAGTTCTCTTCACTTTTTGATGGCAGCTCAAGTTTCCCGCTAATAATTATGTTGAAATCGCTTTTAAATAATATTATCTAGGCTATTGATTGAAAATAATTACTAGCCACAAAAAAGAGCAAGAACGTCAAAGCCTCTTTGACGTTATCGCTGAAGAAAGCACACTTAAAAAGGCTTTTACAAAAGTACGCCGCCTTGACAATAAAATAAGTATCTTCAAATAATCCATTAATATGACAACATTTCCGAAGTTTATTTTTTGTATCCTGTTGATAATTACATTTCTGGGATGTAATAGTGAAAAAGAGTTGACCCCATTGGTTCAGCCCACAAATATTCTTCAAGGCCGTGACCAGCTCTCAAACTATATCACACAATACGTCAACTTCGATTCTGATTATAGTGCTTTCGATACGGAAGGAAAAGCTATGGATAAACAAACGTTTCTGAGCGAGGTGCTATCCGGGCGGTACTTACCCTTAAAGTTAAAAACAGGAGCAGGTAGAAACTTATACCAACTGTACAAAATTAATGTGCTTATTGAGGACTCGCCAAAATATTATCTGATAGACCAGGCCCGTCAGGGGCTTTTTCAACTTTCGCTTGTAGGCAAGCCTGCACCAAAGTTTGAATTTGTAGATTTAACAGGCCATAGATACAACAACCAAAATACCAAGGGAAAAATTTTGGTAATGAAATTCTGGTTTATAGGCTGTATTGCCTGTGTACAAGAAATGCCTGAAGTGAACAAAATCGTTGATCGATACCAGGATCGTAAGGACATTCTTTTTGTTAGTCTTGCATCTAACAAAGTCGAACCATTAAAGAAATTCCTTAATAAGGTAACATTCAAATATCAAACTGTAGCAAACGCCGATCATTATATGGTTGATTCTATCGGCACCAGGGTATTCCCTTCACATTTGATTATTGGCAGGGATGGAAAGATCAGGAAATTTACGCTACAATATGCTGAGGTTGATAAGCTGTTGAAAACTCTTTAGCTATGAAATAATAGAAACCCCTTCCCTTTTAAAAACAAGCGTTACCCTGGGATTGTTATATATAAAACATGAAACCCTTATGGACAACTTTACCGTAACCCTTAGTCCCAATCATAAGTGCCATTTCCAGGTTGAACAGCACCCGCATCACGTTACTGGTGGCTGTAAATACAAAATCTACCAGGACGGGAAATTTGTGGCCAGTCTGGAGCCCGACAGCCGGGATTTTTTGCATGTATGCCAGAACCCGGCAGCTATTGAGCTGGAGATCCTGCATATGTTAGCAGAACAGATCGAACTTGTGCATCCTGGCACGGCTCATTTGGAAGAACTTCAAAATATTGAACTTGACAGCGATGATGAGCTGGAAGCACCACCGCAATAGCTGTCTTAATATTGTTTAAGAAGGATAAAGGTAGGCGGCCCAGTAAGTGATTAGAATATGGCTAACACCCAAAGAATAATGGCGCCTGACAAAAGATTAACCTTTAATTTTCAGATAAACAGTAAATATTGAACCTTCTCCCAATTTACTATCAACGGTAATCCTTCCACCAGAAGCACCTACAATTTCCTTAACCAGGTAAAGCCCGATCCCTGAGCCGTCACCGGACTGGGAAATCCGTTGGTATTTCCCGAAAATACCCGTTAAGTTATTTTCACTAATCCCAATTCCGTTGTCTTTTACGGCAATTACCATAAAATCCCCTTCCTGATGGGTTTTGATCAAAATTTCCGGATTCCTTTCGCTTGACCTATATTTTATGGCATTATTGACCAGGTTATAGATTATGCTACGCAGTTTACGGCGGATATATAAGATTTCTGAAAAACCGATATCAGTCTTTATCTTTGCAGACGATTCATTTATCTGCGGTGCAAGCGTGAGCCTGATATCTTCCAGGATATGCTCAAAATCCAACAGTTCCTCCACCGCTTTATAACGGTGCTCTTGTTCACGGGAATCGGTTAAGTCATGGATTATCTGTTGCATTTTGGTCAGGCTGTTCTCCACCTTTTCCAAAAGCACTGGAAACCGTTCCATATCTTTCTCTGGTAGTTTTCTAAGCATCTCGATCGTAAGTGCCAGACTGGTGAGCGGTGTTTTTATATCATGCGAGATAGTATCCAAAAGCAGTTCATGCTCAGCAATCAGTTTTTCCTGTTCTTTTAAATCGCGTATGCGCATGGTGATCTCCACAAAAGTGATGATCACGCCATTTGTTTTCTTGTCACGCTGAACGATATACGGAAGAATGTTCATCTGATACCAACGCAGGTCTGTGGTCTGAATTTCCTTTTCCAGAATCTCCCCGCTGTCGATAACATGCTGAATATTCTCGATAATAGTCGGAAAACGAAAATTTTCTTTGATATCTGCGATAGGTCTGCCCACATCGGCGAGTTTTAGGCTGAACTGGCGCATGGCCGGTGGCGTGAACTTTCTCAGTATTAGATGTGCATCGACAAACAGCTGGGGAATGATCGTATTTCTGAAATAGTTTTCCAGTTCTTCATTAAGTTTGATAAGCGTGCTGATCTGCTCGGCTTTGTTCTGCATGCGTATGGCCTACAGGGTGAGTCCGGATCGGCATTGCAAGATAGACAATAAATGCATATCTATCGCCACAATCACACAGCCTACCATACACCAATCTGAACCAAACCTGGTCAGTTCTTTTGGCAGCAAAAAATTTGGGTACAGATTTGGGTTAAAAACGGTTGGTATCATTATCCCATTCCAACCCAATAAAAAACAAAACCCTCTAAACACTTGATTTAGAGGGTTTTTGATGGATTATACATCCTGTTTTCGTCGGGATGGCAGGATTCGAACCTACGACCTCCTGCTCCCAAAGCAGGCGCGATACCGGGCTACGCTACATCCCGAACTTGGTATCTTCTTTTTTATTTCCCTTTTTCGAAGGGATTGCAAAGAAACGGTTTTAAATTGATAATTCCATTTATTTTTGCAAATTTTTATTTTCTGCGGAGAGGGCGGGATTCGAACCCGCGGTACCGTTACCAGTACGACAGTTTAGCAAACTGTTCCTTTCGGCCACTCAGGCACCTCTCCTTTTCGACCTCTATTTTCCGCCCTACCGGCGTTGTTTTGAGGTCTGCAAATATAGTAAAACAAGTTATCCAACAAAAAAAAATTACAAAATTTGTTGATAATCTATACGCACATGATAGATACTCATAAGCATCGTCTTGAATATCAATTTGATAGTCTCAATATCTTTTAACGTTAAATCGCAATCATCTAACTGATTTTGCTCTAATTTGTAGTTAATTATCCTTTCAACGATGTCATTTATATTCTGAGCATCGGGATTTTTCAGACTTCTTGAGGCAGCTTCGACCGAATCTGCGAGCATTAGCACACCAGTTTCTTTGCTAAAAGGTATTGGTCCGGGGTAGCGAAAAATGTTTTCGTCGACAAATTTTTCAGGTGTATTTTTCAAAAAAGACTGATAAAAATAATCAACCCGGGTATTGCCGTGGTGTGTTCTGATAAAATCGATAATCGCTTCAGGAATCTGGTTCTTCCTTAAAATCTCAATTCCTTTATGCACATGCTGAATAATAATCTGCGCACTTTGCTCATATGGCAGTTTATCGTGCGGACTAACAGCGGTATTCTGATTCTCGATAAAATATTGTGGATTGTCTACTTTACCAATATCATGATATAAAGCACCTGCCCTTACCAGCACCGAATTGCCCCCTATTTTAAATATCGCGGCCTCTGCAAGGTTTGCCACCTGTAAAGAGTGCTGAAACGTTCCAGGCGCTTTAAAGGCAAGTTCCCTTAAGAGTTTATTATTAGTATTGGTGAGCTCAATTAAGGCTACATCAGATGTGATACCAAAAATACGTTCAAACAGATAAATTAAGGGGTAAGCTAAAAGAGATAAAAGTACACTAAAAACAAAAGGAATAAAATTCATCCATTCTATTTCGCGGAAAGATCCTTCACGAAGCAGGGCAATACCTATAAAAGAAACAAAATAAGCCAAAAGAATAAATAAGGCCGAAACCAGGAATCTTTCGCGCTTAACAAAGTTTTTTATACTAAATATGGCAACCATGCCCGCAGTAACCTGATAAAACACAAACTCGAAACTATTGGCCACAAAAAAACCAGCAATTAAAATTACCAGCATATGGAGGTAAAGCGCCAAACGGGTATCGAACAGGATCCTAATGATAATGGGCACCACACAGAACGGAATGTAGTACAAACTTGGGATTTCCATTTTAATGGCCCAGGTTAATGCCAATAACATCCCCGTGGTAACAATCAGGATTAAGGAAAGCTGGCGGTTATCGGCAAAAATATCCTTCCGGAAAAGAAAAAGGAACGACATTAAAATGGCAAGTATAAAACCAACCAATATTACCTGCCCCAAATAAACCAATGCCCTGCTCCCTATTGTTTTGCTTTGTGCATCGTAAGTTGCTTTATAAGATTCCAGTTTCTGATAAATTTCTTCATCAATAACATCATTCTTCGCTACAATAAGCTCTCCCTTTTGCACCATACCCTTGGTAGTAGAGATATTGTTAACCGTATTGTCCTGTATGGTTTGGGTTAGCCGCTCATCAAATACAATGTTCGGGGTAATATGATCAATGGCGAGGTTTGCAACCAGATCGCCCATAACCTGATTGGGGGCTTTAAAATTATCTTTAAAAAACTTCAAGGCCGATTCTGCAGTAAAAACATCCTGTGTATTCTTTTCCTGGGCAACATTGTTTTCAAGTAAAGAAAAGTCATAGTTCTTCCCTCCTGCCTGATGTTTTACATTTAAACCAATAATCCCTTTCTCGTAAATGTTCTGCAGCAATTTATAGGAAGCGCTTTTATATACGTCCTTGTCTTTTTCGTTAAGTTGCTTAGATTTCCATTTCACATCAAACTCATTGGCAAACTCTTCCAAAGCATTTGCCGTAATGCCCCTATCGAATTGATAAACAGGCAAAATATCTTTTAGCGCATTCTTTTTATCGGCACTAACCTGTGGGTTGGTTTTTAAAATAGCAAAACTGAAGGGAGAAATCAGGTCCTTGTTTTTCCATACTGCATTTTTTTCAAACTCATACCTAAACCGGGGCTGCTTGGGCAGGAATAACGTAATAATGAAAACGGTAAATATCATCATCACATATTTTAGGTTTGATGAATACTTCCGGTAAAGGATTTTGTGTGAATTTCTCTTGATTTTAGCCAAAACGATGTAATTATTGTATTGTCAAAAATAGCATTTTTATCTAATATACATTTTACAGGTTTTGTTTGCAATTACCAGATTTTATATTTTACTTTATGATATCAAATTAATATCAATTATGTATCAAGAAAAAATTATTAATCCGCCATCGGGCTACCTGACATTCGCACTATGCATCGCATTGCTGGGCGCTTCTATTTTCTGTTTTGTTTCAGAAATTTTTCTCTGGGGAGGAATTTTACTGGCCATAGATATATTTTTAATATTCCCGGGCTTTTTAATCATCAACCCCAACCAATCAATGGTGCTCACCCTTTTCGGAAAATATATCGGGACAGTAAAAGCCGATGGATTTTTCTGGGTAAATCCCCTAACTGCTAAAAGACGTTTATCGTTAAAAGCAAACAATTTAAACGGGCAGCAGTTAAAGGTTAACGATAAACTGGGCAACCCGATCGAAATTGCTGCTGTGGTGGTTTGGAAAGTAAACGAAACGGCCAAAGCCGTTTTCTCTGTAGAAAACTACATGCAATATGTAAACATTCAAAGTGAAGCTGCTGTAAGGCATTTGGCCAACATTTTTCCTTATGATCATGCTGAGGGCGAAGAAACCAGCATCACTTTAAAAGATGGTGCTGATAAAGTAAGTGAACTTTTAGAAAACGAACTGAACGAACGTTTATCGAGAGCAGGTATTGAAGTTTTAGAAGCCAGAATTTCGCATTTGGCTTATGCGCCAGAAATTGCCAGTGCCATGTTGCAGCGTCAACAGGCCACTGCAGTTATTGCAGCCCGTAAATTAATTGTTGAAGGCGCTGTGGGCATGGTAGAAATGGCTTTAGAGAAATTATCTCAAAAAGGAATTGTTGAGCTGGATGAAGAGCGTAAAGCAGCTATGGTAAGCAATTTACTGGTTGTGCTTTGCGGCGATCGCCATGTACAGCCCGTGGTAAACACCGGAACATTATATAATTAGGAACAATGGAATTTGAGGAAAAACAAAGCTTAAAACTTTGGTGGCTTTATATTTTATTGGCTATTGATGCCGTTATGGTCGTCAGTATCGTACTTTTTGATAAAGGCGGAATGAGCTTTGAAACTTTAAAAGCTACTTATTTCGCCCCATTTTGGGCCGTTCTCCTTCCTTTTGCGATTATTTACCTGCTTCAAAAAAATAAAATGACTTTGCAGGTCGGCACTGAAGGCATTTCTTACAAGTATTTTCCATTTCAAACCAAATTGAAGCTATTGAGTTGGGGCAACATGGAGAAAGTTTATATTAATAAGTACAATGCTTTAGGAGATTATGGCGGATTTGGTGTTCGCAGCAGGCTTTGGTTTAAATTTAACGACAAGGCCTATATCCTAAACGATAAAGATAAAGGTTTACAGATTGAATTTAAAAACGGCAAAAAGCTATTGTTTAGCAGTAATAAAATAGATGAACTGCAAATGTTCCTTATTAATTTAAAAACRAGATATAATATACAAGCAATACAATAAGAATGGCGGAGAAAGATAAAAAAGCTTTTGTATTAAGAATTAGTCCTGCTTTATTAAAAGAAGTAGAAACCTGGGCTGCCGATGAGTTTAGAAGTACGAACGGGCAGATCGAGTTTTTACTTACACAGGCTATAAAATCGAGAAAAAAGGGAAAAGCAAAAGAAGAATAAAAGCAAGACTTCCGAAGTTTTCAAGCCCAGAGCGTAGCCAACTGCAAATCGCCAACTAAAAACTGTAAAACTGATCTGGGCGTTACCCAAGCTACGCAAGGGTCGGGCTTTTCAGGGCTGCGCTTCGCTCCGGTGCCGATGAAGATCGGCACTGAACCCTTACAATCCCTAACGCAAAACCCAGCGTTTTAAATTAAACCTCGCAGGTTTTAAAAACCTGCGAGGTTTTTATTTTTGTCCCAAGCAGCACCACCCCAAGTAATTTAAACCTGATGGAAGCGGCAGCTCCCGACTTCACGTCGGGACTACAGCGAACAGCAGGACTGAACACCCCTAAGTATCACTACAGCACCTTTCCAAAAACCCATTAAAACTTATTATTTTCGAATAGGCTAAAATCATTTTCTAAACGTTATTTTTAAACCTCGCAGGTTTTGGAACGGCGTTAGCCCTCAATGAGGCTAATGAAGACATCAGAAACCCCGAATTAAACTTGCGAGGTTTGTTTAATATTTAAAATGCATAACTTAGCGGCCTAACCAAAAATTCATAAAATTTAGTTTACATGAAAGAAGTTGTAATTGTATCAGCTGTGCGAACGCCTATTGGCAGTTTTGG
>NZ_JBFTQI010000130.1:0-9849 GCF_056398925.1 Pedobacter sp. 01T416_2 | reverse complement strand
TTCTTTGTCAGAGGCAACAAAGTTCCAGTAAATGAAACGCTCTTCAGGAAAGGGTTCGCCTCCGAAAATATAAACCGTGGTGTTTTCGTGCATGGTAAATTCGCATAGTTTGGCGTCGTTGGCAATTAAAATTAAACGCGGCTCAAAAATATTCCCCTCGCTTTCAATCGCACCCTCTAAAATATAAAGTGCACTTTCGCCAAACAGGTAATCGCCAATGTTTAGCTTTTGCTGCTTGGTACTTTTTAATTCTAAAAAATATAGCGGACTGTATACCGGAACCGGAGATTTATAGCCAAAAGCTTCTCCTGCGATTAATTTAAAACTTACACCATCTTCTGTCCAGCTTGGAATATCTGCCCCTTCTACATGGCAAAACTCCGGTTCCATTTGTTCCAAATCTTTGGGTAAGGCTACCCAGATCTGTAAGCCGTGGAGCATTTTATCGGTATGGCGAAGATGTTCGGGGGTTCTTTCCGAATGTACAATGCCGCTGCCCGAAGTCATCCAGTTTACCTGCCCGGGTTTARTTACAATATCCGAACCTAAACTGTCTTTATGTGTAATTTCACCTTCAAATAAAAAAGTTAAGGTAGATAAACCGATATGTGGATGAGGTGGAACGTCGAGATTTTCGTGATCGCTCATTGCAGCAGGGCCCATATGGTCGATAAAAGAAAAAGGCCCAACCATACGTTTCTCTCTGAAAGGCAGTAACCTGCCAACCATAAAATTGCCAATATTTGCTGGTCTTTCTTCGATAATGAGTTTAATATTCGACATGGATAATCAATTTTTTGATGACGTGAATTTAAGGAAAAAAATCCTAAGGCAGATTGGTTTGGTAATATCTGGTGCCATGAAAAAGGCTTAGTTTGTTTTTTGGAAATCAATTGCAGAAGCTTTTGGGTTATTGTAGTCCCGCTCCCGCTTCTGCCAATTTGAAGAAAATCGGCATCTCGCTTTGATCGGGTTTAGGTGGCAACGGCATTGCTACTGTCAGAAGTGAARTAAACCCGACCGACAGCGTTATCCCGACTTTTTCAGTCGGATTAAGCAAAGGGCGGGGCTGGTGAAACCGAAGTAATACAGGTACTGCTTTTCAAATGATCAAGAAAATTTCCGTGCCCTTTGTGCTTCCGTGGCAGAAAAATTATTTCTAAACTCATCATGTTAACAGCTGACGGAGCGGGTAGATCTCTCCATTTCACTGCGTTTCATCCGATAGCTATCGGATCGAGATGACGATGCCTCCTTATCAAAAAAGCATCCCTTTCGAGATGCCTTTCTAAACTTAAAAAGAAAAAATATGGTGTTTATACCAATTCCATTAAAGCTTCTTTGCTAAAGCCTTTCAATTCTTCTGTAAGGTTGTTTTTAATTTTCTCAACCCAGTTCGGATCTGCTAAAAGCGGACGGCCAACGGCTACTAAATCGAAATCGCCGCGGTCCATTCTGCGCACCAGTTCATCCAATGAGCTCGGCTGTGAACTCTGGCCTGCGAAAGCGCCAAAGAAATCGCCATCCAAACCAACTGAGCCCACTGAGATCGTAGCTTTTCCGGTTACTTTTTTAGCCCAACCTGCAAAATTTAAGTCAGAACCTTCAAATTCAGGCTCCCAGAAACGGCGTTGCGAACAATGAAAAATATCAATTCCGGCTTCGGCCAATGGCGTTAACCACTGTTCCATTTCCTGCTCGTTTTTGGCCAGTTTAAAATCGTAGGCAGCAGGTTTAAATTGTGATAAGCGGATAATCAGCGCGAAATCTTCCCCAACCCTTTTACGTACTTCTTTAATTACTTCAACACCAAAACGAGTACGTTCAGCTAAGGTTTTACCGCCATAAATATCGGTACGGTTGTTTGTGCCATCCCAAAAAAACTGATCGATCAGGTATTGGTGCGCGCCATGTATTTCAACAGTGTCAAAACCGAGCGCTTTGGCATCTACTGCCGCCTGGCCAAAAGCCGCAATGGTATCCGCAATGGCTGYATCAGTCATCGGTACACCGTTTTCGAAACCTGGTTTGTTTAAGCTTGATGGACCTTCGAAGGGTGTGCTTGGTAACCAGCCTGATGCATGGTTATCCATAATGCCCTGGTGCCAGATCTGCGGTCCCATTTTACCACCGGCCTGGTGTACACTTTTAATTACGTTTTCCCAACCTGCCAAAGCTTCGGTACCGTAAAAATGTGGAATGTTAGGATCGGCAGAAGAAGATGGACGGTTAATTACGGTTCCTTCTGATAAAATTAAACCTACTTCACCAGCCGCTCTTTTTGCATAATAGCCAGCAACATCGGCTGTTGGCACGCCACCTGGAGAAAATGACCTCGTCATTGGGGCCATTACTATTCTGTTTTTGATATTTAATGTTTTAAGGCTAAAAGGCCTAAATAAACTATCTGTGTTCATATGTTTCTAAATTATAATTCGGTATTGATGATTTCGCTTAATTTTTCTAAGCCTTCTTTATTGCGTTTGTAATAAGTCCATTGGCCTAAGCGCGTTGAACTGATTAAATCGGCGCGCTGTAAAATAGACAGGTATTCGGAAATGGTACTTTGTGATAAACCACTTTTAAGCTGAATCTGCCCAACGCAAACACCTACATTTTCAAAATCGGCATTGGGCTGTTCTGGAAAATGTAGCTCAGGCGCTTTTAACCAGCCTAAAATCTGTAAACGTGTTTTGTTCGAAAGGGCTTTGAATATTTCTACTTGATCCATGGTACAAATGTATATCGACTTTTCCCGATATACCAATTAAAAGAATAAAGTTTACAATTGGATGTAAAACATGCCAATGGATAAAAATGAAATATGGTGCGCGCTGAAAAGATTCTTCGTTGCACTATTACTGACAGATTGTAATATGAGAGATTTTAAAGAACGGTCGTCATTCCCGCGCAGGCGGGAATCTTAATGCAACATACAAATCCTACCAAGGCATTACGATTATTCATAATTTTTCCTTTTTTCAGAGGTATTCATGAGCACTCCGTGGTTCCCAATCAAGTTGGGAATGACGTATCGCGCTGTGATTGGTCGCTGGATTTTTTGATAAAGACCTCTTAGAATAAGAATTGCAGATCAATATTTTCTCTGCTCCCGTGGCTAATAATTAAAAAARAGATAAACGATAAAATAGCCGAAAAAAAAGTCAAAAAAGAACGGGGATAAATCATACCGACCTATCCCCGTCATCTAAATTAACGCTCTCATATATATAAACAACCAAAAAGGTGATTTATTATATTTGACGTAAAATATTTTTTTATTTTTTTGCTGCCGGCTTTTTTGCTGCTGCTTTTGCTTTCTTTTCAACTACCGGAGCCTCTTCGATTGCTTCCGCTTTTTTCTTTGCAGGCGCCTTAGCTTTTTTAACTTCTACAGTTGGTTCTTCAATTGCTTCAGCTTTCTTTTTAGCAGGTGCTTTTGCTTTTTTAACCTCAGCAGGTACTTCTTCAGCTACGGCTTCTTTCTTCTTAGCCGGAGCTTTCGCTTTTTTAACTTCGGTAACCGGAGCTTCAACAACAGGTTCTTCTTTAACCTCTACTGCTTTCGGCGCATGATCTTGTTGAAGATAGTTTGCCAGGATCTGTCGTAAATATACCTCTGGTTTTGGCATGTTGATGATGGTTCCAGGTTCTTTATCCTGAGATTGTTTAATGTAAGCCGATTTAATTTTGCCCCAATCTTTAGAGTAAAGTCTGATAAACATCTCTACGAATTGTTCGTCTGTATATTTTTTAGGCAACCTACCCAGCACTGCCTGAATTTTTTCTTCTTTTTTATGTAATACCGCCATCGATTTTATTTTGTACAAAGATAGCCGAATTTTATCATTATCAGTTTTTTGCTTTTTTGAGCAAAATGGGTGGTCTAGTAGATCAAATTTGGCGGCCTAAAGTGAGGTCGCCATTTCAGCTTCAACCAACTCGCTTTTTCTGTTTTTAACCAACCGTTCGCGATGTTTTAATCCCCAATCCCTTAGTTCATCAATTACTCTTTCAAGCGATTCACTATAAGGGGTAAGCTCGTAAGTTACGGTAACCGGAGTGGTAGAAAATACTTTCCGGATCACAAATTCATTTAATTCTAAATCTTTAAGTTCTTTCGACAGTATTTTGGGTGTAATTTCTCCAAGTGATTTTTGGATCTCATTAAAACGCAGTGGTCCTTCTTGCAGAGAAATAATCAAAGGAAGTTTCCACTTGCCATTTAACACATAGAGTGCGTCTTTTACCGCATTTAAACTTGCCGTACAGGTTTCTTTATTACGGTGTTCTTTTCTTGGTCCCATAATACAAAGGTATAAGCTTTCGTAAAGGATAGCACTATCCTTTGGGATACTAGTATCTTTTAGATAGTAAAACTATCCAGATTTGACAGCAGTATAACAAACGGCTACTTTTTCCATCCTTTCTGCATCTTTTTATAAGCCTTTTTACTAATTTTTGATTTCTTCTTAGACCTCGATTTCCCTTTCTTCTTTCGGGCATTAATATTGTTTACCAATGAATTTTTAACACCGAGCTTATTCTTTTTTCCTTTTTTCTTTTCTTTCGCCATAACCCAAGTATTTACTAATTAATTAACAGCAGATTGTACTTAAAAGTTCTGATAAACCAATTGAGCTTTTTAACAAAGTAAATTGAGCCTTAAAGCAAAGCTTCACCTCGATTATCAACCTACCTTTGATTCTATAAAATTTAGAAAAATGAAAAAAGTTTGGTTTATAACAGGTAGTTCCCGTGGATTGGGACGTGACCTAACAGCACAAGTATTGGCAAAAGGCGACTTGGTTGCGGCAACAGCAAGAAATACAGCAGCTTTAAAAGAACTTGTAGAAAAATATCCTGATCAGATTTTTCCGATCACTTTAGATGTTACCGATTACGATCAGGTGTATCTGGCAGTAGAATCGGCTGTAGCCCATTTTGGTAAAATAGATGTTTTGGTTAACAATGCGGGTTTTGGTATTGTTGGTGCAGCAGAAGCTTTTACCGAAGAACAGGTGCGCAGTCAGTTGGAAACAAATTTATATGCACCGATCGAAATCACGAGAGCTGTATTGCCATTTATGCGCAAACAACGTTCGGGCAGAATTCTTCAAATCAGCTCGATAGGTGGGCGAGTAGGTAATGCCGGGGTGAGTATTTATCAGGCTGCAAAGTTTGGGTTGAGCGGCTTTAGTGAATCCCTGGCAAAAGAAGTAGTGGATTTAGGGATTTATGTAACCTGTGTAGAACCTGGCGGTTTTCGTACCGATTGGGCTGGTGCCTCAATGTCATATGCACCTCGCGTTGAAGGGTACGAATCTACTGTAGAAAAGCGCTCAGATTTTTTCCAAAGTGGTAACTTTATACCGATGGGCGATCCGCAAAAAGCAGCGAAAGCCATGTTGGCACTGGTAGAGCACCCTGAGCCACCCGTACACCTGGTATTTGGAAGTGAAGCCATTGGAATGCTTAAACATGCTGATGTTACCAGAACTGCCGAAATGGAGAAATGGATGGACGTAAGTTTATCAACCGATCATGATGAGGCTGAGAATTTTTTGGCAACTGACCTGGGTAAATCTTTTACAAAGAAATAATTGGTTGCATCGTCATTTCTAGCGGAGTGCAGCGCAGTCGAGAAATTTATTAAAGATCCATCCATATTTGGCGGTACGTCATTCCCAACCCGATAGCTATCGGGTTGATTGGGAACCACGGAGTGCTCATGAATGCCTCTGAAAAAAGGAAAACTTATGAATAATCTTAATGCCATTACCAAGGCTTATTTGCATTAAGATCCCCGTCTGCACGGGGATGACGATGTCTCGCCATAAATCTATAAATTTGATCAAGATGTCAAATCAAGAGAAACGCCCAAATATCCTGTATTCGTGTTATGCCCAGAAAAGTRGTGAGGGCGAACAGTTTATTCCCAATCATTCGCTGGGATTGGTTATTGCTGGTACATCTGAAATTTTTATCGGAGGAGAGAAATTTGTGTTTTCGGATGGTGATTTTCGTTTTTTCAGGCGAAATCAATTGGCCCGGTATACCAAATACCCGCCAGCAGGAGGAGAGTTTAAGTCGATTAGCATTAACATCGACCAGGATATTCTGCATAGCATCAGCAACGAATATGATCTGCATACGCAAAAGCCGAATCAGGATATTAAAGGTCTGGTGTTAGATGCCAACAGCCTTTTGAAGAATTATATCGATTCGATATGGCCATATTTAGACGGAAATAACGCGTTTAATCAGGCTTTGATCGATTTAAAAGTTAAAGAAGCAGTAATGATTTTATTGCAGACCAACCCAATATTAAAAGATGTGCTTTTCGATTTTTCGGAACCTGGAAAAATTGATCTGGAAGCCTATATGAATGCCAATTATAAATTCAATGTAGATATTAACCGTTTTGCTTATTTAACGGGAAGAAGTTTGGCCACATTTAAAAGGGATTTTGAGAAGATCTTTAACCTTTCTCCCAATCGCTGGCTGCAGAAAAAGCGCTTGAATGATGCCTATTATCTCCTGACCGAAAAAGGCTGGAAATCATCAGATGTTTATCTCGAAGTTGGTTTTAAAGACCTGTCGCATTTCTCTTTCGCCTTTAAAAAAGCTTATGGCATGGCGCCATCCAGGGTAGGTGTTTAATTTATGCTGCTTTCAAAATATAAAAGAGGTTGTATCATAAAGGTGATTTCACCTCAGATGCTGTCATGTTGATCTTGTCGAAACACTTTAAGGAGTAATTTAAAAGGTCCTTCGACAAGCTCAGGATGACAAATCTATATTTATGATACAACCTCTTTAAAATTTTAATTTCGTTATTAAACCTTTTTTGGAGGAAGATCAAAGGCTATTGCCTCATGCTCAAAATGGCCGTTATGTGCACCATCGCAAAAAGGCTTGTTTTTTGATAAACCACAACGGCAGATCGAAAGTACTTCTCTGCCCTGTAAGCCATATGTGTTCCCGTTTCTATCTACAATTTCGAAATCGCCCTCAATTTTAACAGAGCCGTTATTGTTAATGGTAAGTTTTGTTTTAGACATGTATGTGTTAGTTTAGTGCAAAACTAAAGCATTGAAGTGGTAATTTCTGAACGGTTTTCTATTTAGAAACATTCTCTTCTTGGACTAAGCCTCTTTTTTAATGACGTAGGCAATCATGTCTGTCCTGATCTCGAAAGCCAATTTATGATAAAGTTTAATGGCGGCTTCATTATCATTTCTAACATGTAAAAACGGTATTTCCGAACGGAGCAATATTCTTTTAATCTGTTCTTGTAAAATCTTAAAAGCATAACCTTTGCCTAAATGATCGGGGTGAGTACAAACCGCACTTACTTCACGGTAAGGGCTGGGATGGAACCGGTGTCCGGCCATAGCTGCCAATTTCCCATCAACAAATATGCCTGTGTAATTACTAAGCTCGATGGTTTTGGCCAAAAATGGTCCTGGTTTGGTCAGCTCTACCAGGTCGATCATTTCTGTAACGTGTTCCAGACTAAGGTCTGTTATTCCAGTTGCCTCTGCAGTTGGTGTTTCTTTGCCGCGAAAAACAAATTGAAACATATCGATATGGGTTAGCAATTTCCACTTCTTAGGTATTTCGACCGGTGTTTTGGAGAAAAATACGAAAAGGCTTTCTGCAGGACTGATTTGATAAAGCGTGTCTAGATTCTCCTGCGAATTATCTTTTAAGCCGGCAAATGCGGTGATATCTTCGATATAATATTTTACCTCTTCAAGGCCTTTTGCAATATGGCYATGTCCGGATGTTAAGGCATAATAAATTGGATTATCCAATACGTGTTCCATCCCGCAAAGATATTAAATGCTAAATCAGACGAGGTAATTTTTACACAGATTAGCTAAAATCATTATTGGTTTAAAAAAGTTTCCACCAGATGTGCTGTAATCTCAATTGTTTTGTTGCTTACATCCGGGTTCAGGTTTTCACCAATCATAGCGCCATGCATACCAGGTAAAATAACCAGTTGCGCATTTGCAATCAATCTCGACATTTTAACCACATGTTCGGGCTTGATCACATCTTTATCTGCCACCATTAAAAGCGTATCGGCGGTAATTCCCTTCAGATCGTCATCGCTGAGGTCGACAAAATCGAGCATGCGCTGTTTGTCCTTTTCGAACATCGTTTGCAGCGCGTTTTGATCTGGGTTTACTGCTAAAAAAGCTGTTTTAAGCGGTTCGGGCATATGGTCGATGGTTGCATCTCCAAAGCCATTATAAAAGCCATCAATTAAACCTTCCCGTTGGTAATTGGCCGAAATGACAATGATTTTATTCACCACAGCCGGATGGTGTGCTGCAATATGTAAGGTTGTTGTTCCGCCGTTGCTGAAGCCTAGAAAATTGGCTTTCGTTATTTTTAGCTGATTTAATAAAGTGGTCACGTCTTTTGCATCCTGCTCAAAAGATTCTGCCTGGTCACGGTCGCTGGTACGTCCATGAGCCTGAAGCTCAACAGCTATAACCCGACCGGATTTTGCCAAAAAAGTAATAAGTCTGCCGAATGAAGATTGAATGGTGGAACCGCCGCCATGTATCAATACCAACGGAATTTCTCCCTCCCCGTAAATTTCATAATACATGTTAATGCCATTTATCTTTTCATGTCCTGCTTTTTTATATGTTGCCATCGGTCTCGGTTTAAAATTTGCTATACAAATCTAAATAAGCTATCTGAAAATAAGGTGCCAATAACAGACAAATTTAGGGTGGTTTGCGCCATTCGGAATATTAGAGCCTGTTTAAATTTGATACAATTATTTTACTTATCTAACATTTTTGTCACCCTGAGGGGAGTCGATTGCTTTTAATGTATCGAAAAACGGGTCTTCGACTACACTACCATTGACAGCCCAAATAGAAAGATCGTCATTGCGAGGCACGAAGATAACCGAACGGAGTGAGCTCATGAATGCCGTTAAAAACAACTGCGAAAATGAATAATCTTAAAGCGCTCGCTACTAGCGATAGTTGTAAGATTGCTTCGTCGGCTGAAAAAGCCTTCTCGCAATGACGATAATCTGAGGAGATTTAATTTTTTAAATTCTCCTGTCATTAATATTGATTTTTATAAAATAAATTATCCCTCAGACTGACATACTAATAATTTATAATTAAATTAAACAGGCTCTTATTTTTTAAGCTTTTTTACTTTTTTGATATAGGCGCCCAGAAATTGATCGATACCTGTTGCGGCATATCCTAATAGCCTGGAGTTTTCGCCCAGCTCGGAAGAAACTATCGTTGTTTTTTCTCTGATTTGGGTCATGCAATAAGTGTTTATTGCCTGTTGCATGGGTAATGTGATGTATTGTTTGGCCCCGGCAATTTTGCCGCTTAAAATAATCAGTTCGGGGTTGAATAACTGGATCAGAACAGCTATTCCTTTGCCCATGTGAGTGCCAACATTGGAGAGCAGCTGAATAGCGTATTGATCACCTTTATTGGCTGCCTTAATAATCAGGGCGGGCTCAATTCTTTCCAGTTCTTCGTTCGAGAGATTAGTGAGCATAGAGTTTTTGCCCAATAAAATACCTTCTTTTGCCATTTCTGACAGTGCGTTTCCAGACGCAACGGTCTCGAGGCAGCCGTGTTTTCCACAGTAACAGAGTGCGCCATTCTCTACAAAAGGCATATGGCCCAATTCGCCAGAGAAACCGCAGTTACCTTGCCTCAATTTTCCGTCCATTATAATGCCTAAACCCACACCCCAATCCATTAACAATACGAGTACATTCTTTTTGCCCTTAGCCATTCCGTGGGTAAATTCTGCCATTGATGAGCCATTCACATCGTTTTGGAT
>NZ_JBFTQI010000129.1:0-9922 GCF_056398925.1 Pedobacter sp. 01T416_2 | reverse complement strand
ATAATTACCGGGTTTCGATTCACCGAGTTAGCAGGAACGGCAAGGGGCCATTTTACAATCATTGGCTCGCGTACACCACCTTCGTAAACAGAGCCCTTACCCGATTTGAAAGGATAATTGTGTGTGT
This sequence comes from Pedobacter sp. 01T416_2, assembly GCF_056398925.1. Taxonomy (NCBI): domain Bacteria; kingdom Pseudomonadati; phylum Bacteroidota; class Sphingobacteriia; order Sphingobacteriales; family Sphingobacteriaceae; genus Pedobacter; species Pedobacter sp. 01T416_2. Next base: position 9,795 of record NZ_JBFTQI010000129.1, on the reverse strand, counting down.
TTACAGGACCTCCTCTTTGGTGTGCATCTAAACCGCCGTTATCGCTCATGAAAATGATCATCGTGTTTTTATCCATACCTTTTGCTTTCAGGAAATCCATGATATCACCCAAACTTTTATCCATTCCTTCTACTAAACTGGCATATTTGGCTTCAGTACTGTCTAAACCTGCATCGTAATATTTTTGCACAAATCTTTTATCGGCCATAATGGGTGCATGAACAGCATAGTGGGCCATATTAAGATAGAAGGGTTCTTTTCTGGCTATTGGAATGGTAAGGGCTTTTTTTGCTTCAATGGTTAGTGCTTCTGTTAAAAAAGTGTCAGAATCGTAATATTCCTCTAAATCGGGTACTGCCTGTGCCTGCGCTTTCCCAGGCATGTTGCCATAACGTTGTTCAGCAAGATAGCTTTGCGGATGGCCTGCCGCATGCCCGGCAATGTTAACCATAAAGCCAAGGTTATAAGGGTTGGCTCCAGGCGTTCCCATCGAGCCCCAATGCGCTTTCCCTACATGTATAGTATAATAACCAGCATCCCTTAGCAGTTTTGGGAAAGGAGTCGCTTTAACAGCCTTTTCTATATCCGAATCGGGACTAAAACCATTGATATTCCAACTTAAAGGTGAGAATTGCTCATCTTTTTCATCGGTATTGTTGTTTTTTTGAGGCGAAGTCCAATTGGTAACATGTGTACGAGCGGCATTCATACCTGTCATTAGGCTTACTCTTGTAGGAGTACATACAGGTTGGGCATAAGCATTAACAAACTTCATCCCGTCTTTTGCCATGCGCTCCATATTTGGTGTATGGTAACGTTTGTTCAATGGCATAATGCTGTCGCAAAACGGTAACGAAGTATCCATGATACCCATGTCATCCACCAGGAAAACAATAATATTTGGGCGTGCCGGTGTGGTTGTTTTTTGAGCGAATGCAAAAAAGTTAATATTTAACAAGATGATGATGAATGCAGATTTTTTCATGGAAGTATTTGTTTGGCTAGAATCTACAATAAAAATAGATTTTTTTGGTAGACTTTAATTCTAAATTGTTGCGCAAACGTTTGCTGCATCACTGCGTTTATAGCAGCGTGAAATAATATTTGGATAACTACACGAAGGCTATTTTAACTTATTTGTCGGCTTTTACAACAAAGCAGATGAAAAGAAAGAAAAAAGATATTTTTTTAAGGTGCTTAACCCTGTGAACCCTAAATGTTTAACTGTTTTTTATTTAGTTAATGTTAAGTTTTTATTAAATAGATTGACTTTGTTCTTTGCGGGAATGAATTTAATTTCTAACTTCGCAGCCTCGAAAGGGACAAAATGATTCCGTAGCTCAGCTGGTAGAGCATTACACTTTTAATGTAGTGGTCCTGGGTTCGAATCCCAGCGGGATCACCAAAGGCGCAAGAGATTGCGCCTTTTCTGTTAAAAATATCCTTTAAACGGGTTTTCTACAAAAAGCATATCAGGAAAATCAATAAAAATCACCAACTAATTCCCATGAATATCACCTTTGGGCTGTTGTAATTTTCTGAAGACTAAGGTGTGTAAGAACAAAATGGTAGCTGGCGCAAATGCGGGGAACCAAACGAACGGAAATATCGCCATTTCCCGGAGATTCCCATTCGCACCGGTGATCACCGCGATCACCAGCAGGTTGATAATGTCCAGCATGCCGAAGATATTCCAGGCATAAACGGCGGTTTTCCACCCTGGTTTTTGTTTGGAGGCCATCCTTGCCACCGGTAGGGTCAAAAGCGCGGTAATGATGTCTCCCAGCCCGGCTGAAAAAGCAAATTCGGCAGGAAGTAAATGATTGCCATAAAGGATGATAAAAAATACTCCGACCAGCCTGAATATATGGATCGCGATCAGGGACTCCAGTTTAATTGAGTGAAGTAATGTCTTGACTAAGCCAGTATTTCCAATGAATCCGAATAAAATGAACAATAGGGGCATACCCGCCCAAACCATCACTTTAGGCGGTAAAGAATTAACATCAAGTATACCCTTTAAAGCAAGTACGGAAACATAAGCCAGATAAAGCATATAAAAACCAAAAATACAGAACTGTATATTCCTGGATTTAGGCAGCGTCAATCCAGCATCTAAAGCTGCCTGTTTTACCCGTTTTGTGAGGAATGCAATGGAATAAAGAAAACTTGCGATGAATAGCACGATCACCAAAATGGGCGCGCCTGAAATGAAATTTGCCATTTGAGTTGCCGATTAATATGAAAGCAAAGAAAGGGCAATTAACTTAAATTCCACTTGACATAGGACAGGAAATGAAACAGGCTATTTTTTTACCGCCTCTTTTCTTATTCTGCTTAAGGAAGTATCGGCAATCCCCAGGTAAGAGGCAATATATTTTAAGGGGACATGTTGAAGGATTTCCGGATGAGAATGAATCAGATCGCTGTAGCGTTGGTCGGCTGTTTCCTGCAAATTCGATAACATTCTTTCTTTAAGCAGGCTGTATTGGTTGACAATATTCAACCGTCCGAATTCACGAAATTCCGGGATGGCATGGAAACTGGCCTGCATATCTTCGTAAGTAATGGACCAGGTTTCACAATCGGTGATGGCCTGGATATATTCTTTGGCAGGCGTTCTTTTAAAAAAGGACAGCAGGTCACTTGCATAAGTGTTTGCCGGATAGAACGCGGTTGTAACCTGGTTGCCTTCGAGATCGTAGGTATAAGACCGGGCAATGCCTTTTTCCATAAAATGAGATGCGTTGCAAACCGAATCTGCTTTCAAAAAATATCCGTTCTTTTCAATTTTCACAGGTTTAAATTTCGCCACGACCAACTCAGCCCTGGAGGTGCTCATGGGCAATACCTGCTGAATAAACTGAATTAAATTTTCTTTCATCATTTACTAAAAAAGAATGGCAGTATTGTGGATAGTCCTGCTTTACCGGATTCCGCCCAATAAATGTATTATAATAAATTTAGTTTTCCACAATCTAAATCGACAACATGGCTATTGAAAGCTACCCTATTTTCAGAAACCAGGAAGGCGGCTGTCTCCTCTAGCTGTTTGTTAATGGTGTTTTTGCTATTGTCTTGTGGGAAAATAGACTGCCTGACGATTCCGATCTAAAAAAAATAGAAATTAAATTTGCGTAACTCAGAAGTTACCTATATATTTGAGTAACTCTTAAGTTACTCATTATGGCAAAAGTTATTAAACACCAGTATTTCTTCGCCCATCCCCTTGAAACGGTTTGGGAGTATTTAACCAATTCCGATCTCATGGCACAATGGCTCATGAAAAATGATTTTCAGCCTGTTTTAGGCCATGAATTTCAGTTCCGGACCGGCAGCATAGCCAGCCTGAATTTTGACGGCATTTTTTATTGCAAGGTGCTGGATATTCAACCTCTAAAAACACTAAGCTATTCCTGGAATTGCGGCCCTGGTGAGGGCACAATCACGCTTGAATCTGTTGTGACCTGGAGGCTCGAACCCAGGAACAACGGCACCGAAGTATTTCTGGACCACCGTGGCTTCGATAAGGCAGAAAATCTGGATATGTACCATGGCCTGCTGCATGGCTGGCTGGAGAAATTCCAAAAAATCGAAAAACTTTTAAATACAGAACCACATGGCCATACCAACGCTTGATACCTTCCAGGTGATCGGAGACCCGAGCCGGCGGAAAATGCTGATGCTCCTTTCGGAGAATAGTTTGACCATCAACAGCCTGGCCGATAATTTCGATATGAGCCGCCCAGCGGTATCCAAGCATGTCAAGATATTGGAAACTGCCGGATTTATTTCTATTCAGGACCTGGGCCGGGAACGCTATTGCACGCTGAAAAAGGACGGTTTTGAAGAATTGCAGGCCTGGCTGAACTACTTTGATGAGTTCTGGACATCGAAACTGAAAAAATTGGAAACCTTATTAAATAATAAATTACCTAACTAAAGACAATAAATGATTGCATCAAATTTGACAGCCGTCCTTTTGACGACACTATTGCTCTCAAACTGGAACAATTGCTCAAAGCAAATGACCGAAACAAAGTATCAGGTTAAAGTAACCCATTTAAAACAGAAAGATATGGAAAAGCAAGATTACACAGCCTCCATTTTAGTGGAGCAGAACCCAAAAGTAGCTTTCGAGGCTATCAGCAACTTTCGCAGCTGGTGGTCTGAAGAAATAGAAGGCCAGACAGATAAGCTGGGTGAAGTATTCGTCTATCACTATAAGGACGTCCATATATGCAAAATTAAACTCATAGAAATGGTCCAGTATAAAAAATTGGTTTATGAGGTTCTGGACAATCAGTTCAGTTTTACAAAGGATAAAACGGAATGGATCGGTACTAAACTCATCTTCGATATTTCTACAGAAGGAGCGAAAACAAAGGTAAAATTCACTCATCAAGGCTTAGTGCCAGAATATGAATGTTACAAAGTTTGCCACGATGCCTGGGGGAACTATATTAACAATAGCTTATACAGTTTAATTACTACCGGCAAGGGAAAACCTAACCCTAAAGATGCTGATGGTTTTAATGCCGAGTTAGCAGATAAATGGAAGATCAAACATTAAAAATCCTGATAAGACGAAAGTCCAGAAACGCTGATCTTTGAATTAGGTTCGAATCCCAGCGGGATCACAGAAATTCAAAAACCATCTTTATTTATCTTAAAGATGGTTTTCTGTTTTTATAATAATTTGCAGTGTCGCCTGAAATGCTATAAACGCAGATTTTGTGTTCGATGTATGTAAGGTCAACCCTATGGGATCATAAAAATGAAACTATACAGACCTTCCTAAGGTTCTGTTCTGGGACTTTGATTTCGACAAACTGGTGTCGCCAATCTTTATTACCTACAAAAGGCAATTTTCACAATTAATTATTTGCACAGATATCGGCAGGCTGGAATTGTTAATGATTTTCATTTTTTCAATAGTTATCTAAACAATGTTATGCTCACCTCTATTTAGATTGTAGCTGCTTTTCAAAACCAAGCCGATCTATTTTTATCATTCTCTGCCATTAACTCCGTAACTTCAAAAGAAAAATTACCATATATTTTCAGAAACTCCTTAATATGCGCTGCATAGTTTCAGGGCTGCGCTTAACCGTTGTTTCATCTTCGGAATTCATCTGGTGGGCCAATATTGTATCAGCCATTATATATATGCTAAATTAATCCCAAACTCCAATAATTTCCTGGTGTCTTGCCGAAATATTTTTTAAAAGTATAGATAAATGAACTGGCGTTTTCATAACCAGTTTCAAAGGCGATCTCTTTCACTGCTTGTTTGTTTTCAAGTCTCTTAATCGCTTCCAGCAGCCTGGTTCTTGTTCGCCAATCACTAAAAGTTATACCAAGTTCTTTTAGAAACAACCTGGATAAGGTGCGGCTACTCATACCCGCGTTATTGGCAAAATACTCAATAGGGAGCCTATAACTCAAATCCTTCTGAATTTCTTCAAGTATGGCTCGTAACCTTGGTTCAGTGCTCAGTGGTAAAAACGTTAAACTTGGCCCAATAACCATAAGCTCGTCTAATAATACCGCTGTAATCCTCTGCTGCTGGATAGAAAGGTTAGTCTGATCTTTGACAGACATGATTTTCAATACTAAGTTTTTGAAAAATGGGCTCATATCAAACGCAAAACTACTATCTGGTAAATTTTCTGTAAGTGAAGGATCAATAAAAATGGTGTTAATGTTCGCATTTTCGGAAAAAAAAACCTGATGTTCAACATTCCCCGGAATCCAGATACCCTGTAGTGGATTTACCATCCACATCTGTTTACCAGCAGTTATTTCCATTATTCCTGTGTCACAATAAATCAGCTGCGCTCTCGGGTGGCTATGAGCCGCCATACATCTTGCATTAGAAACCTTTTCCCAGTATATGGAAAATGGCCTGTTGGGGTTTACCTCAAAACCAAGGTCAATATCAATAACTGTCCGATAATTATTATTCATTGTCTAAATATAGATATTATGACACAATGAAATGATTGAGATTTACAAAAAAAATAATTATGAATAAGGAAGATCATAAAAAACAGATTATAGCTCAGTTTACAAATCAAGCTGCCGGTTATACGGCTATTGCATCTCACAGTGATGCTTTAGATAAGTTAATCAAAATTGTATCACCAAAAACAGAAGAAAGCGTTTTGGATGTTGCCTGTGGCTCCGGGATTGTTTCTCTCGCATTTGCAAAACAGGCTCTTCATGTAACAGGAGTTGATATCACTGAGGAAATGCTTAGGGAAGCCAAGAAATGCCAACAGCAGCAAGAGATCGTCAATGTTGAATGGGTGATAGGTGAAGCGGATGCGCTGCCATTTCCTGATAACACTTTTTCAGTTGTCGTTACACGGTTTAGTTTTCATCACTTTATTGATCCTGAAGCAGTATTAAGAGAAATGATCCGAGTTTGTAGACCTGGTGGCGCTGTTATGGTTACAGATGTTGCAGTTCCTGAAGCTTGCACTTTGAAGTACGACCAAATGGAAAAATTAAGAGATCCTTCACATGTAGCGGTGCTTTCCATTCCTCAGTTTAAGGAACTCTTTGAGACAAGCGGACTAAAAAATATACGTGGAGATAATTACAAAATGGAAATAGACTTGGAACAACAACTTCACGCGTCTTTTCCTACGAACGAAAACGCTCTTAAGCATATGATTATGGGAGATGTGGAAAAAGATCAATTAGGAATAGCCGTTACACAAATTGAAGAACGATTCAGCCTATTTTATCCAGTTTATATTTTAGCAGGAAACAAGTTATAATAAACATTAGATATAAAAAAGGTTTCTTCAAACCTTACAAGGGCAAACGCATTAAAATCGTAAAACATCATTTAAATATAGTATGGCTATTTTGTTTGGGGTGAAAACCAAGGCGTCTAATTTTTGAAACATGCTTTGTAATATACCATAGTAGTGAAATCACAAAAAACTCTACTAGAGAACTTTCATTACTTGTCATCTAATTCATCAGCCAAATTAATTATACGTTTTAAATCTGACACAAAGTGGTTCGAGAAAATGTCAGTGAGGTTCACGAAAAGCCTCATAGAAATGTGAGGCTTTTTGCATTTGTACCATTATCAATAACACTTTTATTCGTAACTTTCTAAAACTGAAAAACTAGAAGGTTACCGATTATGGACCAATATCCAAAAGTTTACCTATATCAACGGACTGTTCAGGCATAATTTTTCAAGGATTAGTAAAATACAGATTAATCATCAGGCAGCAGGAGCGTATTACCTGATGATTTTACATTACCATTTCCTTGTTGTACCGATTTCGATATTCCAGTGGAGATACTCCTGTAATTTTGCGAAATACCTCTCTAAAAGCCTTTACATCTGTATAACCAACCTCATACATTACTTCGTTAACGGTTTTTCTGCTGGTTTCCAGGGCTTTCTTGGCCGATTCAATTTTAGCGCGTTGTAAGTATTCTATTGGCGTATTTCCCGTTGCCTTGATAAATCTTCTGTCAAAACTTCTCCTGCCAACTGCAAACCTGGTTGATAAATCTTCTACAGATATTTTTTGCTGGAGGTGGTTTTCGATATACAATTGAGCTTCCTTTACCATATCGTCGCCATGCAGTTTTTGTCCTTTAAAAATAATAAAGGTCGATTGGCTTTGCCTGTCCATTTCAATCTGGAAAACCTTTGAACAGAAAATGGCGGTTTGCCTGTCGAAGTATTTTTCAACCAGATACAGCAGGAGATTTAAGAATGAATACGCCCCTCCATTGGTATAAATGCCATTTTCGTCTGTAATCAGTTTATCGGGTTGTAAATTTACTTTTGGGAACATTTTACTGAAATTATCAGCCACAATCCAGTGTGTAGAACAGGTTTTGCCATCTAATAAACCAGTTGATGCCAGTAAATATGCACCAGTGCAAACACTCGCTATTTCGGCGCCATTTTTATATTGCGCGGCAATCCATTCGATTAGTTCTTTGTTCCCTTCCATTGCCTGTTGGTAGTTGTGATTTAAAGAAGGGATAATCACAAGGTCGGTTTTGGTGATAGTTGAAATATGCCTGTGCGGTTTCACCGAAAACAAACCATCATAAAAATCGACGGCTTTGGAAATACCTGCCAACTCAATTTTGAATAACTGTGTTTTGCCGTTTTCCTGCCAATAGGCATTAGCCCTGCTTAGTATTTTGTAAGAACCAACAATACTACTTAAGTTGTTCGGTCCGTCGGGCACAAGAATGGTAATGTGTTTCATCTTAATGGTTTTACATCATGTTGGTTTAGCATCAATCTGCTAATTTTATATAGTAAAGATAAAACTTAAAGCTGTCCAAATCAACCCGCTACAATGTCTATTTTACACCCTGCTTGTATCGCATATTGCGGTTAACTTTGTTTTGTTCTAATCAATCTTAAATTAAACAACAGCATAACCATGGAAAAACAAGATTTTACAGCCACCATTTTGGTAGATCAAAGCCCGAATGAAGTATTTAATGCAATTACCAATGTTAGCGGATGGTGGTCGGAAGCCATTGAAGGAGCTACCGATATCATTAACGCCGAATCCGTTTATCATTATAGAGATATTCATTACTGTAAAATGAAATTGGTAGAAATGATTCCAAATCAAAAAGTAGTATGGCTGATATTGGATAACTATTTTAAGTTTACAACCGATAAAAGCGAATGGATTGGTACGAAGTTGGTTTTTGATATTACTAAAAAAGGCGAACAAACCGCTGTAACTTTTACGCACGAGGGCTTGGTGCCGCAGTACGAATGTTATGAAATTTGCAGGGAAGCCTGGACTAACTATATAAAAGAAAGCTTGTATAAGTTGATTACCACAGGAAAGGGAGAGCCAAATCCAAAAGAAACTGATGGTTTTAATACTGAATTGGCAAAAAAGTGGAAACTGGAAGCCTGATAACCTGAACTCGATTAATAACATGCTTTTAAAGATCCTCTATAGATATTTTCAACTCACCATCGTCACCCTGAATTTATTTCAGGGTCTATCTAGCAGGAAAGATGCTGAAACAAGTTCAGCATGACGATCGCGTTAGGAAAAAGAGACTAAAATTGATCACAACGAGTAAATATTAATCGAACTAGGGTTAAATATCTGCAGCAAGTTCATTAAAACTGAACTTACTGCAGTTAAAAGCTAAATTAAATTTATTGTTAGTGTTTCCGAAGATTTTCTAGTGTGCCAATAATCTTCTTTTGGCTTTTAATGGTTTCTTCGTAAAGTTCGAGCAATTTATTTTTTTCTTTGATTAAATTTTTAAGCTCATTAAGCTCCTCATCACTTTGGGCAAGGATATCGATTTCAAATTGAGCCAGGTCTTCATCTTTACGGTAGTATTCGAAAAAATTAATACCAAGCGCAATAGAGATCCTTGTTAATAAATTGGTATCTACCGAGGCCGATTTAAGTAAAGTATCTACCCGGTGTTTGCTAACACTTATTTTCTCGGCAAGTTGATCTCTACTCATCGATTTTGCCTTCATCTCTTTCCAGACCAATAAGCCAATATTTATGCCCATGATTAAATTTACTAGGGTTTCTTTTTAGTCTCAAAACCGTACAAGCCATTTTGGTAGAGGTACGATGCCATTTGGTAATTGGATATAGCCTCATTAATCAATTTCTGATCTGCTGGTATGGCTATAGCATTTCCGTTAGTAAAATCGGGTTTGTAAGTAGTTGCTTTTTTATTCGGATCGAGAATAACCAGCTTATTGTTTTTAATGTAGCCTAAGCTCTGGTAGGTGCTTATAAA
>NZ_JBFTQI010000128.1:0-9976 GCF_056398925.1 Pedobacter sp. 01T416_2 | reverse complement strand
CCCTTATGATGCCTCCAGACCGGACGATAAAAGGGCGGCATCTTTGGGAGAGTTCGGCGGTGTGGGGCTCTTTGTTAGGGGGCACATGTGGCCTGTGGAAAACAATGCATATGCCTATGAACCTACCAGTGCTGCGTTGACGGATAGGTATGTACTGCTGATGAGCCAGGTTGAACAGCTGATGAAGTACAAGGGCCTTAGTGTAGCCGTTTACACCCAGACAACCGATGTGGAACATGAGGTTAACGGATTGCTGACCTATGACCGTGCAGTTGAAAAAATGGATATTAAGCGGGTAAATGAAATAAACAGGGCGGTGATAGCTGAGGGAAAAAGGTTAAACTCTCTGGGTGGGCACTAGAATAGATGGCAGGATGGGTTATTGAATTATTGATAAGAATTTCATTTTTACTGTTAGGAATTTCATGGCAACCCGCTCTGTGATGAGGCTTATGGTTAGCATATGAGGCTAATACTGGGCCATTGTTAAATTTATCTCTATTGCCACGATCGATAAATTTACTTGTTTTTATTATCGGCAACAAAATTGCTTAAAACCGGACATTTAATTTTGATATTGAACCATGATGTTTTTATCCATTATTTCAGATAGAAAAGAACAGGTTTTTTGGCTTACGAGATCAGAGATATCATTTCTTTTCGCAATGCCTGATCCTTGAAATCTCGATCTTGTGGCTGCATCGTTCAGAAATATCATATCGAGTTCCCTTAAGAACTGGATGAACACCCCCTTAAACATATGGGGGCTATTGTCATCTCTCCCAAAGACAGCTTTTGAAACCAAATTCATATTTTCAGTCACACATACCCTTCTTGATAAACCCAGGTTGTCTAAAAAACCTATTTTTCTTAAGTAATCCGGGGAATGGTATAGCCGACTATATTTTTCAAATGTTAAACGCTTTATTTCAACCAGTTCATCGATAAAATTGGATAGCGACTCATATCTTATACACTGCTTTTTGATCAAAATACGTTCTTCATTCGTTATTTTTTCTAAAACACAGATCACCAGCTCGTCTTTGTTCTTGAAATACCAATATAGAGATGGAATACTCACCCTTAACGATTTGGCTATATCTTTAAGGGGAGTTTTTTTAATTCCAAAATGTGAAAAAAGCTGTATAGCGGCATCTATTATCTTACTTCGATTTAACATATCATATAAATTTTATAAGGATATCAGACAACGCTAACTGATCAAAATAATTTACAAATGGTCTAAACTCCCATTATTAATCTGTATGTATCTCTATGTTTAAATATAATTAAAGAGGGCTCCTAAGTATATTAATTCTTTGATTGTTGTTCTGATCGTTCTTTCAGGTTTATTAGCCATTCTCCAATATGGTTACTAACCATATTTGGTGCAAAAATCTTCTCCATTTTTGTTTTTGGTCCATTTTGAGACTCGTTTGAAACAACTTTGCAGCCATCTTTGGTTGGGATAATCACCCACGCATTGTAAACGGTCATTTTTTTGTTATCGGTTTCACCTAACCAAGCGATTTGATACGGAGGATTGAATTCCCTGATGGCTGAGGTGAATTTGCCCGCCGGATTCCAGATAAAGACACTAGATAAATTAAGTCTGCCTTCAGGCGAATTGGACAATTTGATGCCTTCAGATCTTTTGTACCATTCCGGCCATTTCCCTGCATTGATGAAGATATCCCAAACCACTTGGGGCGAAGCTTTAATGTCAATTTCGTTATGTATGAAAAAATCAGATTCTGCCGGTTTAAATCCTTGCGGCCAGTTGATTTTTTCGGAATAGGGCAGGCTTGACTGAACCACTTTCTTGTGTGAATAACAAGAGGAAAGGAGCAACGATATGCCCATTAAGCCAACGAGCATGAATGATTTTATTGTTTTCATTTTATATATCATTTATAAACTATTTTTGTTTTTGACTTGCCAGCCCCTTTTTAATCTTCATCATAATACCATCAGGAACAAAATTGGGAAGTTTAGCGTTAAACCAGTTTTGAAAACCAACTACTTTTTTTCCACTCCCTTCTAGTAGATGCTTTACACCCTGTATTGCCACTTCTTTGGGAGTCATCGGCTTGGTTTTATGAAGGTTGGTAGTTTGCATCTCAGGTGTGGTAAATCCGGTATCCACAGTACCAGGATAAAGAGACGAAACGGTAACTCCGGTACCTTCCAATTCGGCAGCGAGTGTTTCACTAAATGCCTTTACGAAAGCCTTGGTGGCAGAATACACAGAAAAATAAGGCATCGGTAAAAATGCGACCACCGATGCTGTGTTCATAATCCGGCCAGATTTGCGGCTGACCATATCTTGTGCAAAAAGTTTAGTCAATACAACCAAACTGGAAATATTTAATTGAATCATACTCAATTCTTCTTCCAGTGGCGTTTCAGTAAAATTGCCATAGTTGCCAATACCAGCATTATTTACCAGGTGGGTCACCAATAGGTTTTCATCTTTCACCTTTTGGTAAAGGTTTTTAGCAGCATTCACATCAGAAAGATCTGTAGCGAAATATTGAACCAGAATGCCAGACTTGTTTATTAGTTCTGATTGCATTTGCTGTAATTTGTTCTCTGTACGGGCAACCAAAATCAGGTTCTTTTTTTGTGCTGCCAATTGATTGGCCATTTCGTAGCCAATTCCGGATGATGCTCCGGTGATTAATATGTATTCTTTCATCTTTAGTAAAATTTATGTGGGTAATGCTTTAATTCGTTTTACAGGGTACTTCTAACCTTTATTTTCTATTTCAGGAAATCAGCGTTTTGATAAGCTGGGTTTGGATAAGTATAAAAACCTTCTCCTGTAGAAATACCGAGTTTATTTTGATCAATGAAGTTCTCTTTCATAAAGCCCTGTCTTTGCTTCCAGATCTCGTCTCCACTTGACTCTGCAATTGAGCTCACTACATTGTAGGCTGTATTCATTCCAACAAAGTCTAACATAGCCATTGGCCCCAGATCAACCCCCAGGCTTTTCATCCAGGTCTTGTCAATAGAGGCCACATCGGCAACACCATTTCGGTAGAGGTCGAACCCAGCTATCAATAAAGGCAATAAAAGCGAGTTCGTGATGTAGCCGGGCTGTTCTTTATAGATTGGTATGGATATCATCCCGATCGATTTAGCGAATTGAACTATCTGCTCAAAAATTTCGGGATCTGTACTGGGATGTCCCATAATTTCCGCCAAGTTATTCTTTAGCAGATTAGTGGCGAAGTGCAAAGCCAAAAACCGTTCAGGCCTGCCTGTTTCAGCCGCAAATTGGCTTGGCAACAATGTAGAAGTGTTGGTGCAGAAAATTGTTTTCTCCGGAGCCAAAGCACCCAGTCTGGAATAAAAATCTTTTTTTATCTGAATGTTTTCCGGAATCGCTTCAATCGTGAGATCGGCATCTTTTACGGATGCCGCCACATCTGTTGTAAAGTTTATGGTTGACACTGCAATATCCAAATCGGCAGGTTTCGCGTTCAAATCCTGCTGATACGATTTTTTAAACTGCTCGAACTTCAGCTTTGCATTCGCCAATAGTTCTTCGTTGATATCGAACAAAGTCACATTATAGCCATGGTAAGCGGTTTGAAAGGCAATCTGCGCACCCAGTACGCCAGATCCAAATACGGTAACGTTTTTAATTTTCATCTTTTAATTTTTAAGTATGCGTTAATAAGGTTAATCAAGAACAGTCTCAATTCCAGAAACAAGTCTTCCCATCTATTTTGACATATCATATCTTTTCGTGCAATTGTGGAGGTATAAGCTTGTACATTACCGGGGTAACGATCCTTGATAATATAGTAGAGCTGATCAGCCCTCCAATCAGTACAATGGCAAGTGGCGCTATCTGCGGATTGGGATTCATGGCAATCGGGATGAGACCGCAAATAGCTGTAATAGAAGTAAGTACAACAGGAAGAAATCTGGTTTCACCGGCAATATGGATCGCCTCATCTATGCTTTTTCCATCTTCCCGCAATTGGTTGGTAAAATCAACCAGTAACAACGAATTCTTTACCTGTATGCCCGATAAACCAATGAAACCGATGATCGATACCAGCGACATCGGATTTCCTGTCATCAGCAGAAATATTACCCCACCCAAAACGCCCAAAGGAATAATTGATAAAACGATAATGATCCCCTTAAATGTCTTAAACTGTAGCAGCAGCACAGCGATAAACAGGAATGTACTCAGGATGATCACTGAAAGGAAATTTCCGCCAAGCGCATCACCTTCCGATTCAGCCTCCCCAGACAGTTTATAATAATAGCCTTTGGGCATTTTTAATTTGTTGAGTTCGGGCACAATATCCTTGAGGATATCATTTGCCAAAACATTATCCTTGGTGAGCGAGGTAACCTTTGCAAACCGTGATTTATTGAAATGATTAATTGCAGTTGGAGAGGTTTCCAGCCCAATGGTTGCAATCTGATCGATCTGAATTGGTGCACCCTGGATATTGTTCACATAAAGGTTCTTTAATGCATTTAGATTTGAAAACTTATTACGTGGAATGGTAATCACCACATTCCTCGAATCACCCCTGTCATCAATGTAATCCCCAACAGTTAGTCCGGCAACAGCCAACCTGATCACCTTGTCAATGTCGCTGGTCAGTACGCCCAATGTCCGCGCCTTTGCCTTATCAATCTTGATCTTTACATCTGACTTATAGGCATTGAGTTCATTGTTGATGAAAAAAGTACCTGGATGTTTACGTAACAGCTCCTCCACTTTGAACGAGAGCGATCGCAGGGTATCCTGATTCTCTCCAAAAACCCTGACCACAATATTCGCCTCTATCGGAGTGCCTTGTTCAAAATCCTTCACCTCTATTTTTGCATAGGGGAAATCAGTGAATTTGCTTCTAAGCGTTTTAATCAGTTCAGTTTTGTCATTTGGGCTTGTCTCTTCTTCCAATTGCACAAAAATCTGAGCAAAATCCGGTTTTATATCCTGCTGATGCACGTTGTAATAGATCTGTGGGTTACCTTTTCCTACATTTGAGGTGTAGTAAACGATTTCCTTATGCTTTTTCAGTTCCATTTCCACCAGCTTTGCGGCGCTATCGCTTTCTGGGATATTTGCCTGTAGCGGCATTTTAATATTGATCAGAAACATTGGCTTTTCTGAGGTTGGAAAAAGTTTAAATCCTGCCAGTGGGAAGAGTAAAAAGGCTAATACGCTTAATGCAATGGAAATACTAATGGTTGCCTTTGGCCACTTTAGCGCCAATGGCATAATACCACGATACGACCAGGTCAAAAAGCCCTGCAATTTTTTTAAGAAATAATTTCCTTCCCCATGGGTATGGGTTTTCAGGATCTTGCTGCCGATAAAAGGCACGAGTGTAAGCGCCACGATCATAGAGGCCAGTACACTGGTAATAATGGCCATAGGTAGGCTTCGGATAAATTCTCCGGCCATATCAGGCAGAAAAGCCAATGGTAAAAATGCAATCACAAGCGTTGCGGTACAGCCTACAACAGCTGCCCCAATCTGTTTGGTACCCTTTAAAATAGCATCCTTTCTGGAATGGCCTTCCCTTAACCACCTTTCTATATTCTCTACAACAACGATACTATCATCAACCAATAGCCCCAATGCTACCACAAGCCCAACAATACTGAGCTGGTTGAGTGAGAAGCCTAAAAGGTTCATTGCAATAAGACCAAGGGCCAGTGAGAGTGGAATGGAAATCATTACGATCAGTGATGGTCTGAAGCCCAAAGGCAACAGGGTAACCACTACTAATAGTATGGCCAATCCAAAATCAAAGCCCAGGTGTCCCAGCCGCTTTGATACCATATCTGCCTGGTCAAAATTTTTAACCATTTTAATGTTCTGCGGCAAGGTTTGAGAAAATTGTTCCAATACTGGAGTGTACTCTTTCTTAACCTGACTGATGTCCACATTGTTCTTCATCGAAGAGGTAACCAATATACAGCGTTGTCCATTGATCCTGGTAATGTGGTTAATGGTACCGTCCATATAGCTAACATGGGCCACATCCTTTAGGTATATGATTTTTCCATTGGAATTATAGATTATCGTATTGGCCACATCTTCAACATCTTTAAACTTACCACTGGTCTTCACATTAAAGACCTTACTATCTATATTAATACTTCCTCCTGGAATGTCGGCCGCTTCACTTTGCAGACTGCCTATAACCAGGTTCAATGGTATTTTTAGCTGTGCTAGTTTATCGAGTTGCATGTCGATGCGGATTTCCTGCTCTGGCATTCCGGTATACTTTACCTCTCTCAGATTGGTGATCTTTTCCAGCTGGGTCTTCAATTTGTCTGCATTGTCGCGCAATATTTTGGACGAAGCGGTGTTTGAGATCAGCGCAACCTGAATAATCTTTACATCTGACGAAGCAATTTTTTCGGTTTTGATCTGATAAATGTCCTTTGGAAGTTCACCGTTTTTCAGCGCATTGATTTCCGTTGATATTTCCTGGTATTTGTTATCCACATCAACACCATATTTGAACTTGATCTGTATCGCTGCTACACCATCTTCAACCGTGGTCAGGATCTTATCGATGTTCTCCAAGCCATAGATTTTATTTTCTATGGGCTTTACCACTTGTTCTTCCATATCCTTCGGGCTGGTACCAGGGTAGATTACCGTTACCAGATATTGCGGAGGGTGGGTAGTAGGATCCTCCGAGCGGGGCATGGTAAAGAGCGTAAGCAGGCCCACCACTGCCACAAGCACAAATATGATCAGGGTAAACTGGTAGTTCTTTACAGCAAAATTTGTAATTTTCATCTCGTGGTTTTTATTTGATAATTTTTAYGGTGGACTGTTCGTTGAGGTAGGCGCTATTAGAAATAACTATGCGATCTATTCCTTCCAGTTTATCTTTTAGGTAAACATTTTTATTGTCAAACTTCAGGATGGTTACAGGCACTTTTCTAACGCTGTTTGCATCCTTAGGGGTAAAGATGTAACCCGTCTCTCCATCTGCCTCTACAAGGGCACTGAATGGGATCACGGTCCTGTTTTCTGAAGCATTGGTTTCGATTGCCGCCTTCCCAAACATGCCAATTGCAGGTTTCAGATTGCCCATCTGAAGCTTCAGCTCTACCTGAAAAGATCCGATAGCGGCATCAGCCGATTGAAGTTTACGCAGTACCGTTGCCTGGAATGGCTGTTCGGGATAACCATCAAGATAAACAACCGCCCGTTGCCCTGCACTGATTCCTGCCCACTCCAGGTCGGTTACCCCAACCTTTAACAGGTAGCTGTCAGTTTTTTGGGTTGAGCCCGTCATCAGCACCGGCATTCCGCCACCAATCACTTCGCCTACACTGGCAACCTTTTTGGTTACAAAACCATCAGAGGCCGCGTAGATTCTGGCATAACGCTGATTGAAGGCGGTTGCCTCACTTGTTTTTTTTGCAACATCCAATGCCGTTTTGGTGTTCTGCAGCTGTTCCAGCGTAAAAACGCTGTCTTTATAAAGGTTTACTGCTCTGGCATAGTCGCGAGCGGCCTTATCTACACCAAGATTCGCTTGGGCCAGACCGGCTGCAATCTCGGTGGTATTCAGGGTGGCCAGCAATTGCCCCTTTTTAAAAAATTGTCCCTCATTTACCAGGATGCTACTGATTACCCCACCAATTTTGAAGGAATAATTGGCATCATTTTCAGTGCCGACTAATCCAGTGACCTGAATGGAATTTGTTACCCCAAAAGAGGAAAGGGGCGCAACTTTTACAGAAATGATATCTGGCTGGCCAAGAGGATTTGTATTTTTCGGTTTTTCTTTGCAGGCAAACAATAGTGATGTAAGCGCAATAAGTGTGAGTTGTGTCTTCTTCATGATATTTATTGTATGTTGAAACTGGCGTTGGCACGTTGGATAGCGGTAAGGGATATCCAGGTGTCGAATAGGGCAATGTTGGATTGAAGTTGGGCATCTACCCATTGGTTCTGGGCATCAAGTAGTTCTATATAAATGGCCATTCCCTCTTTATAGAGCTTGGTCATGTCATTATAATAGGTCTGACTGGTTTTTAGTTGTGATTGGGCCGCCCGGTACTGAGCTGAAGCACTTTGCAGGTTTGCCCTACGCACATTCAGTTCGGTAAGTAGTTGCTGGGTTACATGATTGGTCTGCGCCGACACAGCCTGTTCACTGGCAATAGCCTGTTTTATCTTATAACTGTTCCTTCCTGAGGAAAACAGGTTCCATTCCAATGAAACGCCCAATAGATAATATCTGCTTTTCTGGTTAAACTTCCAGTCAAAGGACTGAGAACCCAGATCGAGCGAAGTACCAACTTTAGGTATGAGATAAGATTTGGCAAGGCCGGTAAGGTTTTTATTTATTCCTTTGGCAATTTCAAGCTTCGCCAGTTCCTCACGACCGTTAACATCATTAAGCAATAAATTATCCTGGGCAGGCAGCAATGGAACATCGTCGGTCAGAATGGGATCCGTTAATGGCCTGTTTAAAAGAAAATTGAAATAATAACGGGCAGATTCCTCTGTTTTTTGAGCAGCGGTAAGTGATGCGTTTATTTTTGATACCTCGTTCTGGCTGCGGATCACAGCCGTACGGTTGATCTTGTTGTTCTCAAAGAGTTTCCGGTTTACCCTTTCACCTTCTTCGAGCAGTTTCAGAAAGGATTGGTAAATCCTTATTGCATTGGTAGCTTTAAGATAGTTGTAATATGCCGTTTTAATTTCTTTGACCAGTTCACGTTTATACATCTGTATTTCCGCTTTTTGCAAGTCTACCTGTTGTGCTTTGATCCGCTTGTTATATACGAGTTCGGCATTTAGGATGGGAAGACTGGTGCGGAACTTGGCATCGTAGAAGTTATCGGGATTAAGCAGTATGCTCTGGTTCTCGAGCTGGGGAAAAGAGTTACTTCCTGTGAGCTGGTTCAACGTGGAGTAGGCGGCGTTAAAAAGATCACCTGTAGGAAAATCAATTGTTCTGCCTCCGTCGGCTTTCGTGTAAGTTGTAGAAAAAGTTACGCTGGGCAGGAACATGCTTTTTGCCTCTTGAAGGGCATAGATGTTCTTTTGCAAAAGGAAGTTTTGCTCCTTGATGCTCTGATTTGACGCTAGCCCCTGTGCGATATAGTCGTCCAAACGATTTTGGGCATTTAGCCCCAATGGGAGTAAGATGACTGAGCACTTTAAGACGGTCAGTCTGTAAATAGTAGGCAGGTTTCGAATGTAATTAATCATTGTAATAAAATTAAACAGTGTTCAATAAAATATTAAAAAAAAGGTTAACCCTTCTCAAGTAGTGAAACAAAACATGCATAACCATTCTCCATAAGTTCCTTGTTGGTCTTGTGTTCAAAACTCATAGTTCTGTCTTTGCAGAAAAGAGCACAGATGCCATGAGTAGCAGATAGGATCATAAATGTAAGATACTCTGAATCCATGTCTTTAAAGCGGCCAGCCTGTTGGCATTCTAATACCAAGTCATGCAGGTACTTTATTGCTTCTTTTGCAATCTGGAAACCGCTTTCTTCTGAATTTTTTAACGGCTCTTCTACCAGGAACATGAGGTTATAATAATCCTTATTCTCCTGGGCAAACTGGATGAACGCACGTCCAGAGGCTTTCAGGCGTTCAAATGGATCGATAACCGAATCCAGCACCCGAAGTTGTCTAAGAAGTAGGCTAAAGCCCTCTTTATGGAGTTCCTGAAAGATTTCACCCTTATCCTTAAAATGGAAATAAATTACCCCTGCACTATAGCTGATCTCACTGGCAATGTTACGCATACTGGTCTGCTCATAGCCATTCTGAAGAAATACTTTTCTAGCACCATTTAATATGCGCTGTCTCATTTCTTGCTTCTCTTTTTGCTTTCTTTCTGTAATGCCCATTGATAAAATAATTTATAAAGATATTAACCTGATTTAGGAAATAACTTTTTCATTTGCAACTTCTCATTTTAATTGACGGTACAAATAT
>NZ_JBFTQI010000127.1:0-9981 GCF_056398925.1 Pedobacter sp. 01T416_2 | reverse complement strand
GAGCTATACTAACAGGCAATAATATTGGCAGGCTTCCTAGAAATAAAACAGGAGACATTATTTGTGAAATAGATGGTAATTCCAGCTTGAAAATAGCTATTGAATGCAAATTCGATAAAAGTATTCGATTAGGAGATATTGAAACGAAAGATTTGTTTACACGCAAAACTGATACGGCTTGGAGCCAATTGCTCGAAGCACAGGCTAATAGAGATTCAAAAACCAGTTTAATTGTATTCGACATTTCTTTAGTCGACCATTCTATTCTTAAGGAGTTTGAAAATGTAGGTTATATTCCAGGTGTTGGCCTAGTAGCAATAATTAATTCTCAAAAAGGAGATTATTCTAATCTTGCTATTGCCTATATGCTAGCAAGAGATATTGCAGTGAATTCAAGAAATATTGATTTGGATAAAGACTTACTTTTCATGATTGTAAATAGGATTATAAAAGATATTAGAGAAATTACAACAATAAAGACTCTGGTTTACAACAATATCGAAAACAATAAGTCTATCCTTAAGCAGTTAGAGAAAAGTATGTTATTAATGGAATTTAATCAACAATATCTGAGAAAATTTCTAATTGAAGGTACCTTAACAAAAGATGATCTACTCTCATTTTATCAAGGTGAAGAAATAAAAGATAAGTATAAATTGATAGAGAACGAGTTAGATAATATATAACCGAAGACTGAAAGGTTTTTTTAATTATATTCATCAATGAAGAAAAAATTAATTGCTGTTGTATTTTTTGTTGTGGCTTTTTTTATTGGCAAGAAACTTTTTAAGGGGCCAGAAAATACAGCCATTGCAAAGGTAAATGAGTTTTACTATGCAGGTGAATATGAAAAAGCAAAAGGTGTGTTGAAGCGTTATTTGAAGGATCATCCCGATTCACCTAAATGTTGGTCTTATTTAGGAATGGTCAACGTTGAACTCAATGATACTCTGGGTGCTGAACAAGCTTATAAAAAAGCGCTTGCGCTGGATGATCAAAGCGGTCGTTCAATTGTAGGTTTGGGCGTTGTTGAAAGAATGAAAGGGAATTATGTAAAGGCCAGAACGTATTATGAAAGGGCACTACAGCTAAACCCAGATGATCCAAGTGTATATACCAGCTTATCCGTTGTAGAAATCAAAAGCCGAAATTTACAAAGGCGATAGAATTGGGAGAGATCGCAAAAGAAAAAGACGATTTAGGTAAAAACCCTGTAATTCTGGCAAATTTAGTAATCGCTTACCATTTGAATCATCAAAAAAAAGAGCGTGATYAAACACTGGCAGCACTTGAAAAAACAAATTATCAAAATATGGAAGAGGTAAAGATGCTGATTAGTGGGAAGATTAATGACGAGGATGTATTAAACTTTCTGTAATCTAACGCGTTATTCTGGTCAACTTAATCTTTAAATTCTTATGTTGTTAATAATTACCGCATAATGAATTTTGAAAAGAAATACTATTTGCTATCATTAGTTAACTCTATGAGTTAATTGGTAATATTTTTTCTGTTGTACATGTTAAAAAGTTTCTGTGTTTAGTTGAAAAATAAATCTATTTTTAGATTTCAGTAATGTTATCAGTAAAATTGAAGTATTTATTGTGTAAGTATTTACATAAAAATTTGAATTTAATTAAGCAATAGCTTAAGTTTGTATGCAGAGAGAAGCAATTTTATTACAGAAATCTAAAGATGGAAGAAAGGCATTCTTTGTTGACAAAAGAAACGCTGAAGAAATTTTGGCAATCCTTAACAAGGATGATGCATATAAAAAGAAATTCAAATTTGCATTAAACCTGCTATTAAATGATAAAATTACAAGGGATTTATATGATAAGGAAGACTTTGAAAAAGGTTGCGAGCATATAAGGGCTTTAAAATTATTTAAAGGGAAAAATAATCCACGAATATATTGTCAAGAACAAACATTAGGAGAGCAAAAAGTGTTTGTTATAATAGCTTGTAGTGTTGTTGCTAAGAAAACAACAAGTTCTGGTCTCTCAAAAAAAGATAAACAAAATATTAGAAGCATATCTAAATATGAATATGACATCAAAGACATCTGAAGAAATAAAAAATAGCTTTAATGAAATTTTATCAATTGATTCAGAACAAGAAGGACTAGAGTTAGAAGCTCAATCATTAGCATTTTCTTTTCTGGCTGAAATTGATAAAGCCATGTGTGAACAGAAGATTACCAAAAAAGCTTTGGCATCATCCATTGGTACATCTGCTAGTTATATTACTCAATTATTTAGAGGAGATAGATTACCAAATTTTACTAACTTGGCTAAAATGAAGGCTGCATTGTGTTTGGAATTTGATATTGAAGTAAGAGATAAAAATTTTATTGAAGATAAATCTTTTGATTTCCCTGAAATTAAACCAAAGGGCTGGTGGTTTTATAAATTTGAGACTGATTATAAAAAGCCACAAAATGATTATGGGGATGTTCAATATGAAGAAACTCAAGCAGCCTAATGAAAGCAAAGCTATCTCCTTTAATATGGTTGAACTTTGCTTTGTTAAAAAGTGAGTTCGATTTTATTCAACCTGCAACAGCCTCAAAGAAGAAACTGGATCCCTCAACTATATTTGAAAAGTATTCTATAGACGTTGATTTTTCAAATAATATCGGTAATGATGGGACTTTTCAAACTTTTACAAAAATAGAAATTAACAGAGAGGCTGATCCTGAAGCTGGCTATAAGATTTTAGTGGAAGGAACAGGGATTTTTCAGATTAAAAGTGATATAGAATTACCAGAAAGTCATATTAAGAATCTTCAAAATTATTCTGCTGTAAACTTACTAATTAATAGACTAAGAACACATATCCTACAAATGACCAGTCTTTCTGTGTTCGGTGCTTACGATTTACCACCAATAGACATAACAGATTTATTCAAGCAGAAAGATGAACAAAATAAAACTCTTAAGGATTAGTTTAATTTTTCTTTAGCTCAATTAGATTAAATATTAAAAGCCCAATCACTGCTGATTGGGCTTTTACTTTTATAGTTATTTCTTCTATTTATTCTTCAATATCTCCACTTTCTCTCTTTCGCTTGCTAATAATCTTTCGTACAAGTCTACAATTTTTTCAATCGTATTAAAGGTGGGCTGATAGTTTAATGAGCTGGCAATTAATGTTGAATGTCGCTATTGGTAATAGTGGCACTTTTTGCTTATTTATCCAAAGCCGGGATCGTTCTTCTTTGGAAAGAACTATCTTTTTTGTTTCCTACTTTTAGCTGCTAATGCTTCTTGCTCTGCAATAGTGTTTAGCTTAACTCCTTTATAAATCGTCTTGGCCATATCGCCAGGCTCAACATCTAGTGCAAGAGCTATCAAGTATAGTTCTTCTCCAGAAAGTTTAGTGCTCGCGTCATTACTTAGTAGGCTTAAGCGAGACTCAGTAATACCCGTCTTTCTGTAAATTTCTGCTTTGTTAGCCGATTTCAAAATTAAGTATTTTCCAAGTTCTGTAAGCTCCGACTTCTTTTTCACGCTGATCGTTTTTTGATAAACATACCATGTGAAAGTTGTACTTAATAATTTTTGTATTTTTCATTTGATTATTTAAAGAATACTTTAGAATATCTAAACTTTTATTGTTATATTCGTGTATAAATTAGGTGTTAATAAAGAGTCTCGGCTACCAAATTCTCACAGTAAACAGCCAACGAGACAATAGATTAATGCCTATGGTGATATTTTGCGTACTTTTAGTGCGCACTATAGCATCATGGGCTCTATTGTAATTCCGTTGGCAAGGCCGTGAGAAGCCCGGTAGATGGTATTTAGAGCCCGCTATAGTGTCTCTTTATACCACAAGACTCGTAAACCCATACGAGTATGATGACTAAACCAATTACAATTGCAGGGAAACCACTTTCGCAGTTTTACAAACTGCCTTTTGAAAAGGGGAGCAGGATATTAAAGTTAGCGGTACTTGAATTGCATAGCACATTTAAGGTGATTAAAAACCCTAACCTGGTAGAAAAGAAATTGCTTTCTTTTAAGCAGGGTTTGTTAATCGTTAATGTTAAGTTGAAAAATGAGGCGCCAGAAAGGGTTTACATTAAGGTAGCATACGATCATCTGTTGGTGAGCTGTAGTGTAGATACTGACGAAACGTACCTGGGGCGTTATGCTTACCATACCTTGCGGGCCATGCTGTGGACGGGGTGCCTCGATTTTAACGCATATTACTGGCCCGAATGTTTCGGGGTGAATACCGAGCGATCTAAATATGTAGATATTATTAAAAAACCTAACGGACCGGAGATTAGATTAAAGAAAAAGTTTATCGGTTTATTTAGGCCTGGTGATTATTTTCCGGAGGTTAAGGAGCGGGTGCTTGTACCGCGGGCAACAGGGGCTAAACACGCCGTTGCTGATTTGGCACCGATGGGTGTTGGCTACTGCTTTGCCAATACAGATCTGCTGAATTTCCACAGCAACCATTATCCTTTTCTTATTCCTTATGTTTATGCTGCCACTGCTTACCTGAAAACGGTAAAATCGTACAAAAGGTTTGTGTTTAATGCGGAAGATGTGGAGGAGATAAGTGTATCGCCACAACAGCAGGAGCTGAACAGCATCTGCTTTGCCATGAAAAAGATTGCTTCAATACGTTTCAGTGCATACGCTGCGCAACCAGAAACCGTGGCTGAAATTAGAAGGATTAATGAGGCTAATCACCTCGAAATTTTTAAGCTATGGAACAAGGCCTTACCGTTATTGGTACAGCAACCTTTTACACACTACTTATATACGTATGGCCTTCGAAATGTCGCGGGCAAGYCAGTAAGGAGGGATATGAAACTGGCTTTTTTCTCGATAGATATTCCTGTTTTAAGCTTTGTGTTAAGGGATAAGGGTGATTATTTTGAATTGCAGCTTAGGCTTAAAGTGAAAGGGAAGCTGTTGAAATTGGGTAGCGATAGCGTTGCGCTGTTTTTGGTTTGCGATCGGGTTAAAACGTATTTGTGGTATTTGCTTGGAGCGGAAATGGATTATAAGTTGGTATGGTTTTTTAGTAAGGTAAATTTTAGGGTACAGGTACCGAAAGGGTATTATAAGGCGCATTTTGAAAGGTATGTTGAGGGGATTGAGCGGTGTTATGTGGTTAAGAGGGGGTAAAGGGGGGATGTTTGGTTATAGTATTACTAATATGATCGTCATTGCGAGGCACGAAGCAATCTTAATGCGTTAGTAATGCATTGCTTTTGCAGGTTTTGCCCTTCGCACAGTCTTGCCTCGGTTAGCCACCGAAGGGCTTTTACTTTTTCCTTGATGAAAAAGTAACAAAAAATCAAGGCTTGGAACTGATGTCGGATAAGCTAGTCGAAACTTTATTTGCAACAGCGGCTAGGAACGAAGAAAAATCGTTCTTGCCTCTGTTTTGGTTCTTTGGGTTAGGGAAAGATTGTGCACAAGTTTCAACTGCTTCTCCTTCCATCATTTCCTAGGCCGGATAGCGAGGTGCAGATTGCAAGGAGCGTATTGCAGGGTGCGGTAATTTGTTTTTTAGTCCTTTCCCTTTCAGGGGAAAGGTGCCGATAGGCGGATAGGGGGTTAAGGCGCTAAAAAGTAACGCTTGTAATCGCGTTCTTTGCGATTCCCCTTTGTGCCCTTTGCGGTTAAGTCACGAACCTCAATATATTTAACTTTACAACGAATCTAAAAAGTCTAAATACAAAGGAATGCTTTCTTCTATCCATTTTTTCGACGTGTTATGCTCCATTCCATAATAAGCAAATGGGGGTTGGTAATCGGCTTTTACATATTGAAAGGAAAGTTCGAACGGACGGGTTAATTCTGCTAATGGGTATTTATATTTTTCTGATGGACGCAGTTCGTGTTCTTCAACGCCCAATGAAATGGCCAGGGCAATTTTCTTGTCAGCCAATTTGAAACCACTTTTGCTCCCATAGGCCCATCCATGAGTGAGTACTTCATCCATCCATTTTTTTAAAAGAGAGGGACAATTGAACCAATAATAAGGGAATTGGAATACAATTTTATCATGTTGTTCAATCAGCTTTTGTTCTGCCAATACATCAATCTTTTCATCAGGATAGGCCTCATACAGTTGATGGACTAGATATTTATCGGGGTATTTAGTTAATTCTTCAATCCACCGCTTGTTGATTAGGGAACTTTTAATATTGGGATGTGTTACGACGATCAATGTTTTCATTTTTACAGATTTTGATGATTATAAAGCGCAAAAATAGATGCATAACCGCTTATTTTGTAAATTAGCCACCAATTGTAAGGTACTATAAAAAATGTAAGCATGTCTAAAATCAAGGAAACCTCAACCAACTATGCTAACAAACAAGCTTTAGCTGATGAGTGTTTAGAAGTTTATGCGGCCAACATTATTGGCGGGCAATGGGCTTTAGTGATCTGTTCGTGGTTAATGAATGGTAAACTCAGATTTGGAGAGTTAAAAAACCGTTTGCCAAATATTACCGAGCGAATGTTAACCTTACAGCTACGTAAATTAGAGGCAGATAAAATTGTTAAGCGAACCATCTACGCTGAAGTTCCGCTACGGGTTGAATACGAACTAACCGCAATTGGCCTCGAATTGAGGCCAATCATTAATGCACTCGAAAGGTGGGGCGTAAAGCATAAAAGTCTGTTAGAGGAGTTTTGACCTGGTTTATTTAAGCGCAGCATCCAAAACGCAATGCGTATCTATTTTATTCGAAGCGCATACCTCGAGGGGTAAAGCGGAAGGTTTGAAAATGATAGGCAGATAGGGGGGTAAGGCGCTCGCTATAACACGGTCGTCATAAGATAGCTATCGGATCCTGCGCAGACGGAACCACGAAGTGCTCAGCGAAGCTAATCTTAAAGCGTTCATAATGCATTGTCTTGGCAGGTTTTGCCCTTTGCGCAGTCTTGCCTCGGCTACCGATGAAAAATCGGTACAGGTCCACCGCCGCCGAGGGGCTCTTACCTTTTTCTTGATAAAAAGGTAACCAAAAATCAAGGCTTGCATCTTTTCTTGTAAAAACCTACGGAAATCTTAATTGCGGCAGTATCGAGGCTCTTACCCTGTCTTATCCGAGCGCACCCGCTTGATCCTGCCTTGGGTTGTGGGGTAACGAGGGGAAGTGCACAGATTTCCGTGCTTTTTCCTGCGAAAATCTGCTAGGCCGGATAGCAAGGTGCAGATAGTATGGAGCATATTGCAGGGTGCGTTAATTTGTTTTTTAGTCCTTTCCCTTTCAGGGGAAAGGTGCCGATAGGCGGATAGGGGTTTAAGGCGCTCGCTATAATACAGTCGTCATTACGGGGTACGACGCAATCTTAATGCGTTCGTAATGCATTGCCTTTGCAGGTTTTGCCCTTCGCACAGTCTTGCCTCGGCTCACCGCCGCCGAGGGGCTCTTACCTTTTTCTTGATAAAAAGGTAACCAAAAATCAAGGCTTGGATCTGATGTCGGATAAATTCGTTAAAGCTTTTTTAGTCGTCAGCACAAGCCCCCGATGAAGGATCGGGGAGGGCGTGCTGCCTCGGGGTAGTGGTAGGTTGAAAGGAAGTGCTAAAGCTTTAACGTTTTCTCCTTCCATCATATCCTATACCGGATAGCGAGGTGCAGATTGCAAGGAGCGTATTGCATGGGGCATATTACAGGGTGCGGTAATTTGTTTTTTAGTCCTTTCCCTTTCAGGGGAAAGGTGCCGATAGGCGGATAGGGGTTTAAGGCGTTCGCTATAATACGGTCGTCATTCTCGCGCAGGCGGGAATCTTAAAGTCCCGTATAGCAGGGGAGCAGATAGCATGGGGCATATTACAGGGTGCGGTAATTTGTCTTTTAGCTCTTTCCCTTTCAGGGGAAAGGTGCCGATAGGCGGATAGGGGCTCTGTGGCCCCTCTGTGTTTTACTTTGTGTCCTCTGTGGTTAAATTGCCTTCTGTGGTTAACCCTTGAGCTTTAACCGATTTCAAAAACACAAAACCCACCACACCCGATAGGATCGAAGCGGTTAAAATCGCAAACTTCGCTTCGGAAACATGCAGCACCTCACTAAAAGAGAGTAGCGCAATAAAGATCGACATGGTAAAACCGATTCCGGCGAGCATGCCCAAACCTAAGATGTGTTTCCAGCCTGCTCCGGTGGGTAAATCGGCCCATTTTAATTTCACGGCGAGCCAGCTGAAAAAGGTTACGCCAATGGTTTTACCCACGAATAAGCCTACGATAATGCCGAGGCCTAGAGGAGAAACCAGTCCGGCCAGCATTTCTTTTTGGAAAGTGATATTGGTATTGGCCAGTGCAAAAATGGGCATAATGATGTAGTTTACCGGCGTGGTTAAAAAATGCTCCAGTTTTTCCAATGGCGATTCTTCATCTGTTTCGTTGGTAGGGATGGTGAAAGCCAGTAATACGCCTGCAATGGTGGCATGGATGCCCGAGTGGTGAATGAAATACCAAAGGAATATGCCCGGGATGAGGTAAAACACGAGTTTCTTTACGCCGAAATAATTCATCAGTCCTAAAAGAATGAGGATGCCCCCAGCCATGGCCAGGTATTCGAAATGAATCTGGTGGGTATAAAAAATCGCGATGACGAGAATGGCGCCGAGATCGTCGACAATGGCTAAAGCCGCCAGGAATATTTTTAAACTGGTGGGTACGCTTTTACCCAACATGGCGATAATGGCGAGGGCAAAGGCAATGTCGGTTGCCATTGGGATGCCCCAGCCTGATGCCGAAGTTTCGCCTTTGTTGAATAAGAAATAAATCAAGGCAGGAACCAGCATGCCACCTAAGGCAGCGATTACGGGTAAAGCCGCACTCTTAACAGAAGATAATTCGCCTTCTACGAGTTCGCGTTTGATTTCGAGTCCTACGAGCAGGAAAAATATGGCCATTAAGGCGTCGTTTATCCACGCCAAAATGCTATAGTTTACCGGACCGAAGCCCAGTTTAATTTCGAGGAAATTGATGAAAGCATCTTTAGCAGATGAATTGGCAATAATTAGGGAAATGGCAACGCAGATTAATAATATAAATCCACCGATCTGTTCTGAGCGGAAAAATCTTTTAAAAACGTCCAGGTTGATGAGTTTGGCCATGAAGGTAAAAGTAATGAAATAAGGGGGAAAGGGGGATGTTTTTGTAAAGAAATGTAGGGTAATAATACGGTCGTCATTCCCGCGCAGGCGGGAATCTTAAAGCACTGGCTGTTCTTTGTCCTTTGCTCGGGCTTGCCTCGGCTCGCCGCCGCCGAAGGGGCTCTTTCTTTATCCTTGATGATAAAGAAACAAACAATCAAGGCTCGCATCCTTTCTTGTAAAAACCTACGGAAATCTTGATCGCGGCAGTATCGAGGCTCTTACCCTGGCTTATCCCCGCGCACCCGCTTGATCCTGCCTTGAGCTGTGGGGTAACGAGGGGATTGCACAGATTTCCGTGCTTTTTCCTGCGAAAATCTGCCAGGCCGATAGCATGATGCAGATAGCATGGAGCATATTGCAGGACGCGGTAATTTGTCTTTTAGTCCTTTCCCTTTCAGGGGAAAGGTGCCGATAGGCGGATAGGGGTTTAAGGCGCTCGCTATAATACGGTCGTCATTCCCGCGCAGGCGGGAACCTTAAAGCAGTCGCTTTTCTTTGCCCTTCGCACAGTCTTGCCTCGGCTCGCCGCCGCCGAAGGGGCTCTTACTTTTGGCTTGGCCCAAAAGTAACAAAAACCCAAGGCTTGCATCTTTTCTAGTAAAAACCTACGGAAATCTTAATCGCGACAGTATCGAGGCTCTTACCCCGGCTTATCCCAGCGCACCCGCTTGATCCTGCCTTGGGTTGTGGGGTAATGATGGGGAGTGCACAGATTTCCGTGCTTTTTCCTGCGAAAATCTGCCAGGCCGATAGCATGATGCAGATAGCATGGAGCATATTGCAGGACGCGGTAATTTGTCTTTTAGTCCTTTCCCTTTCAGGGGAAAGGTGC
>NZ_JBFTQI010000126.1:0-10012 GCF_056398925.1 Pedobacter sp. 01T416_2 | reverse complement strand
CGGTTTGAGTGCGTATGGCTATGGTTTCAAAATTTTCGGATTTCATTTTTAAGTATCAAGATTTGAGTATCAAGAGATGGGTATCAAGATTTGAGTATCAAGTATCAAGAATTTGAGTATCAAGTATCAAGATGTGGTGTGAGAATAAAGTCGTCATCATATACTTGCTACTTGGTACTTTATACTTCTCTTTTGTTTATTTTGTAAGTAAAATTAATCGTTGCAGAGCGGCCTAAAATATTCGATACAGAGCAATATTTATCGAAAGTCATGGCTAAAGCGCGCTCAACCTTTTGAATGCTTAAATCGCCAAATAAATCGAAGTGAATATCGATTACATCAAAAATCGRTGGCATTTCTTCCTCTTTTCTGGTCGCATTTATAGCGATTTTAATATCATCAAGTGGTTCCTTCTGCTTGGTTAATACATTTACCATATCAATGCCGCTGCAGCCACCCAATCCAATCAGTAACATCTCCATCGGTCTGAAACCTTTTCCTTCGCCACCAATGGCAGCTTTTGCGTCCAACTCCACAGTAAAACCGCTCTCGTTTTCTGCTTCAAAATTAAATTTACCGCTCTTGCGGATTAGATTTATGTTCATCTTGTTAGTATCGAGTATTTAGTATCAAGAATCAAGACGCATTTGCTTTAGTCTTTCTGCTTTAACCTTTAAGCTCTATTTAAATATTATAATAAACTAAGTTATTTTTTTCCAGT
Source organism: Pedobacter sp. 01T416_2 (assembly GCF_056398925.1). Taxonomy (NCBI): domain Bacteria; kingdom Pseudomonadati; phylum Bacteroidota; class Sphingobacteriia; order Sphingobacteriales; family Sphingobacteriaceae; genus Pedobacter; species Pedobacter sp. 01T416_2. The sequence continues at coordinate 9,291 of NZ_JBFTQI010000126.1, read as the reverse complement.
TCTGGCAACTTAACCGGATGGTTAAAAAGTGCAAAAACCGACGAACCGCTACCACTCATTAAAGCGAATGTTGCGCCTGCATCGTATAAACTGGTTTTTATTTGACGAATTTGGGGATACTTTGCGAATACCGATAGTTCGAAATCGTTGATAACCTTATTTTTCCATGTTGTTGAATGCAAATGTATAATTTCTTTTAACGATTGCAAAGGTTTTTGCGGTTTTACATGCGCATAAGCATCGGCCGTACTTACATGTACAGGCGGTTTTACCAAAACTTTAAACCAGGCTGACAAATCTATTTCACACTTTTCAAATTCATCACCTTTATTAAATGCATAAACGGGTTTGTTCTCTATAAAAAAAGCACAGTCTGCCCCTAGCTGGCGGGCATAACCTTCCATCTTATCAACAGACATCCCCAAAGTGAATTTCTCATTTAATAATTTGATCAAGAAAGCACAATCTGCCGATCCGCCACCCAAACCTGCACCAACTGGAATATTTTTCAATAAATTGATCTGTTGCGCCGGAATATCAAAATCTTTCTTTACCAATTGATAAGCTTTAAAACACAGGTTATCGTTCGGGTCGCCAGGAATATCAATCCCATGAATTTTGCACAAAGTTACCTCTGCATCGGTAATTTCGACCGAATCTTTAATATTGATCGGATAAAAAACGGTTTCGAGGTTGTGGTAACCATCAGCACGTTTTTCGGTGATGTTTAAGCCTAGATTTATTTTTGCGTTGGGAAAAGATAGCATGTTAGTCCTGAGTCGTGAGTCTTAAGTCGTGAGTCCATGGTGCCGAAACCATTGGGCGGTTCTAACTGCAAACATACAAAAGTGTTTTTTACTGGGTTATGTTTCTTTGCATTTTATATAGCCGGGCTTTTTTGGAGCGCAATTGTGGTGGTTTATCGCCTACTTTGTTCCCGTGTTCCGCTTTTACGCTTTCCCGAAAGTTCGGGATTCCTCCTCGCTGCAGGGTAACACTGCACCCGGGGYTAAGGGGCCAGTTGCTACTTCTATCGGGGTTGATGAAGAAACCGTAAATTACAAACCTGATTGTAGTGGAAAGCCCACAGCGCAGCGAGGACTTGAAATGAAAAGCAGGACAGGTGGCCTCCATTGGCACAGCAAATTCATTTCCAAAAAACAATTATCATTACAATGTTAGTAAGTGGGCAGTGTGTATAAAAATGATTCTCAACACCTGATAAATTTTAGATATTTGTAAATTATCAGAACAGTATGAAACAATATTTAGATTTAATGCAACATGTGCTTGATCATGGAGCTCAAAAGCACGACCGTACCGGCACCGGAACAATAAGCGTTTTTGGTTACCAGATGCGCTTTAACCTTCAGGAAGGTTTCCCGATGGTAACAACAAAGAAATTGCACTTAAAATCTATTATTCACGAACTGATCTGGTTTTTAACCGGCGATACCAATATTAAATACTTAAAAGATAATGGTGTTCGTATCTGGGACGAATGGGCTGACGAAAACGGCAACCTCGGACCGGTTTATGGTTCACAGTGGAGAAGCTGGCCAACACCAGATGGGCAACATATCGATCAGATCACCAATATCATCAATACGATAAAGAACAATCCCGATTCGCGCAGGATTATTGTTTCTGCATGGAACGTTGCTGAAATCGAAAATATGGCTTTGCCTCCTTGCCATGCATTTTTTCAATTCTACGTGGCCGATGGGAAATTAAGCTGCCAGTTATATCAGCGCAGTGCCGATATTTTCTTGGGCGTTCCTTTTAATATTGCATCTTACGCTTTATTAACCATGATGGTAGCACAGGTGTGCGGTTTAGAAGCAGGAGATTTTATCCATACCCTTGGCGATGCACATTTATACAATAACCATATCGAACAGGCCAACCTACAATTAAGCCGCGAGCCTAAAGCATTGCCAACCATGAAAATCAATCCTGATGTAAAAAGCATCTTTGATTTTAAATTTGAAGACTTTACCCTGGAGAATTACGAAGCGTACCCGCATATTAAGGGGATAGTGGCGGTGTAATTGGTTCATTGGTCATTGGTTAATTAGTCATTCGTTCATTAGCCATTGGTTCATTTGTTTGGGTGCAGAATTGAATGCCCTATTTAAAAAATCATCCCTTTAATTTACTTAATCAAGAGAAATCATGAATTATAAATTAGAGGATTTAGAAGTATATAATTTGTCTGAGGTAATTTCAGATAAAATCTGGGATATTGTTATGGGATGGGAATATTTCGCTAAAGATACCATCGGTAAACAATTATGCAGAGCAGCAGATTCCATTAGTGCAAATATTGCAGAAGGATATGGGAGGTATCATTTCAAAGAAAACAAAAACTTTTGCTATTATAGCCGAGGCTCAATTTTAGAAGTAAAATCATTTCTTCGGAAATCAAAAAACAGAAATTTGATATCTGAAGATTGTTATTCAGAACTTTATACCGAATTACAAACAATCCATTTAAAACTGAATGCTTATATAAAAATATATTGGGCAAAATTTAGATAAAACTTAACTCAGTTGTCAGTGTACATTAAATTCATCTCACTTGAACTGCACTTAATGCACCATGCCGATACCAATAAACAAATGACCAATGACTAATGAACCAAAAAACCTTTCCATAGCCGTAGCTGTAGGGGAAAATTTTGCAATAGGCAAAAACAATCAGCTTTTATGGCACATGCCAGCCGATTTAAAATTCTTTAAACAAACCACTTCGGGGCACACAGTAGTGATGGGCCGCAAAACTTTCGATTCTGTAGGTAGACCGCTACCTAACCGCAGGAATATTGTGATCACCAGGGATTCCAGTTTAAAAATCGATAGTGTTGAAGTGGTAAATAGTTTAGATGAAGCTTTAGCAATTACCAAAACAGAAGAAAAACCGGTATTTATTGTTGGTGGTGCTGAGATTTATAGACAAGCCTTGCCCAAAACCACCACACTTTATTTAACTACCATCCACCACAATTTTGATGCGGATACCTTTTTCCCTGAAATTGACCGGAACGAATGGAAAGTAATCAGCAGTGAAACCCATAAAGCCGATGAAAAGAACAAATACGATTATACTTTTGAGGTTTTAGAAAGAATTTAACAACGAAGATACCTTCTTCTAGGGTCTTCATCCTGTCCCGAAGCTTCGGGATCAGGGTCTATCTTGCAAGAAAGATGCTGAAATAAATTCAGCATGACGATCTCGTTGAGGCGACTACTATTTTTACTTGAATAGTGCTTCTTCCCCTGCCAGCTAAACCCGATGGCAGTGAGCATCCCGATTCTTCATCGGGATAAAACGGACAGCGGGACTATCCGAACAAAAGAAACACAGGTATTGCTTTTCAAAAAAAGATCTACTATACATCTTTGTCTCTAAGAAACCCAAATATGAAAAGATGCTTCGTTCCTCAGCATGACAGAAATTAAAAAAGATTGAAACTATATCAGGACCGAACGCAAGCAAAAGCTGCTGCACCTGCTTTTCTAATCATTTGGCAGCATAACAACATGAGTATTCAGTAAAACGGTTAGCAGGCAAAAAATAAGATTATTGCCCGATAAAAATTAATGTTAATAAATTATCAATTAAGGGGTTCTATAATTTAAAAATTTAATTAGATTTGCCGACTTGTTAAAAAACAGCGAAAGACAAATTATTTTAAACAAACAATGCAAGGAAAAGGTTTTATTAAGTTTATAGCGATAGTATTGGCTATCGTTTGTGCGTACGCACTTTCTTTTACTTTGGTAGCATCCAAGGTGGAAAAAGACGCAAAAAACGCTGCGAAGGGTGATTTGGCCAAAGAAAAGGCTTACTTAGATTCGATGAGTACCGTGAAAGTTTATCCAGTAGTTGGATTTACTTATCAAGAGGTAAAAGCGAAAGAGATTAATTTGGGTTTAGACTTAAAAGGCGGAATGAACGTAACGATGGAGATATCGTTAGCGGAGTTGGTAAAATCATTAGCGGGCAACCCTACTGATGCTAACTTTAACAAAGCAATTCAGAACGCACAGATCCAGTTAAATGCCGGTGGTAAAGATTACATCAAAATTTTTGTTGATGAATTCGAAAAATTAAGCCCTGGAGTAAAACTTGCAGATTATTTTTCTAACCAGGATAACGCATCTCAGTTAAAACCTAGCGCAAGCAATGGCGATGTTGAATCTTTCTTGGAAAAAGAAGCTACTAGTGCGATCGATCGTTCATTTACAGTTCTACGCTCACGTATCGATGGCTTCGGAGTAGTTAGTCCGAACATGCAAAAACAAGAAGGTAGCAACCGTATCTTAATCGAAATGCCAGGTGTACAAGATAAAGAGCGTATTGCTAAACTTTTACAGGGTTCTGCCGAATTGCAATTCTGGCAAGTATACCAGGTGCAAGAAGTTGCACCATTGTTAGAAAACATTAATAAAATTTTAGCGGCAACATTAAAAGCTGATGCGCCTGCAACTAAAGATACAACTGCTGCTCCAGCTGCTGGTGGTAAACTTGCCGGTTTAGAAAAAGCTGCTGCTAAAGATACTACGGCTAAAGGTGGTAAACTTGCTGGCTTAGGTAAAAAGGATTCAACTGCGGTTAAAGCTGAATTGCTTAAATCTAACCCATTGTATGCTGTTCTTAACCTTCCTATTTATCAGGGCCAAAACGGACAACAACAATTAATGCCTGGTGCAGTTGTTGGTATGTCGTTACAAAAAGATACCGCAAAGGTTAATGCTTATTTAAAACTTCCTGAAGTTGCTGCATCTATTCCATCTACGATGAAATTTATGTGGAGTGTTAAACCTAGAGAAGGTTCGAAAATTTTCGAACTATATGCTATTAAAGTGGTTAGTGCTGATGGCAAACCAGATTTAGGTGGTGAGGCAATCAGCGATTCGCGTGCAGATTTTGATCAAAAAGGTAAACCGGAAGTAACCATGTACATGACCAGCGAAGGTTCTGCTAAGTGGAAAAAAATTACTGCCGAAGCCGCTGCTGATCCAAACAACAAAAAATCTATTGCGATTGTATTAGATAACCAGGTTTATTCTGCGCCTACCGTACAGAACGAAATTGCTGGTGGTGTTTCATCAATCACTGGTAACTTTACACAAGCCGATACTAAAGATTTATCCAATATCTTAAAAGCTGGTAAATTGCCAGCTCCTGCGCGTATTGCAGGTAGCTACGTAGTTGGTCCAACTTTAGGTGCACAAGCTATTCACGATGGTTTAATCTCATTCGTAATTGCCTTTATCGTAATCTTAATCTTCATGGCGTTGTATTATCACCGTGCAGGTTGGGTTGCTAACTTTGCATTGTTAATCAACTTATTCTTCATCATTGGTATCCTGGTATCACTTGGTGCAGTATTAACCTTACCTGGTATTGCTGGTATCGTATTAACCATTGGTTTATCGGTAGATGCAAACATCCTTATTTTCGAGCGTGTACGTGAAGAGCTTGCACATGGCAAAAACACGGCCACTGCGATTAAAGAAGGTTTTAAACATGCAATGCCTTCAATTATTGACTCAAACGTTACCTTATTTATTTTAGGTGCTATCCTTTACGTTTTTGGTAGCGGTCCGGTTCAAGGTTTCGCAACTACATTATGTATCGGTATCCTTTCTTCATTATTTGCAGCTGTAGCCATTTCGAGAGTAGTTTTCGAATCGTTATTAAACCGCAAAATCGATGTAAGTTTCGATAACAGCATTACCCGTAACGCATTTAAAAACATCAGTTTCAACTTCGTTGGCCGTCGTAAAATTTACTACGTAATCTCTACCATCATTATTATTGCTGGTATTGGTATGTATTTCAAAAATGGTGGTTTAAATTTAGGTGTGGATTTTAAAGGGGGTAGAACTTATTTGGTTCACTTCGATAAAGCAGTTAACACTGAAGATTTAAAAGCTAAGTTAAACCCGGTTTTCGGTAACGAAACGCCTGAGGTTAAAACTGCAGGTGAAGATAGCCAGGTAAAAATTACTACTACTTTCCACATCGAAGATCAGGACATTAAAACTGATAAAGTTGTAGAAGATGCTTTAAACAAAGGTTTAGCCGGTTCTAAATATGAAATTGTAAGTTCACAAAAAGTAACGCCTATCATTGCAAGTGATATCGTAAACGGTGCTTTCTATGCGGTATTGATCTCATGTTTATTCATGTTTATCTATATCGTAGTACGATTCAAAAAATGGCAGTATGGTTTAGGTGCGGTAATCGCATTGTTCCATGATGTGTTAATGGTATTATCTTTCTACACTATTTTAGACGGTATTATGCCATTCTCATTAGAAATCGGTCAGGATTTCATCGCAGCAATTTTAACGGTAATGGGTTACACCATGACGGAAACAGTTGTTGTATTCGATCGTATCCGTGAGAAATTAAAAGAATCTGGCAAAGAAGATTTACATGGTGAAGAGCGTAACAACTTAATCAACTTCGCGTTGAACAGTACATTAAGTCGTACCATCTTAACTTCATTAACCGTATTCTTCGTGTTATTGGTAATCTTTATTTTCGGTGGCGATAGCATCCGCGGATTCATCTTCGCCTTGTTAATCGGCCGTATCATCGGTACATATTCATCATTATGTATCTCTACTCCTATCGTAATCGATTTGGGTAGCTCAGCTGAGAAGAAAAAGTAAGAGATTAATTTCTTAAAATATATAAGCGCTCCGATGTATCGGGGCGCTTTTTTTATGCATGTTTTTTACCCCGAAAACACAAAGTTGTTTGCTATATTTTTGGTTTTTGAAAAGCAGTACCTGTAGCTCTTCGGTTCCGATAGCCCTGCTGTTCGTTTTATTTCGCTGCGCTCCATGTTCACTCCCATCAGGTTTAATTAACTTAAAACAGTACTAAGAAACCTACAAAACACCGCTTCGTCATGCCAGCGTTATATCTTTATTATTAAGCAAGAATTACTGCCAAAACCTCATTTCTTAAACCTTTTGGCTATCTTTTTGTTACATTAGCAATAGATAAACCGATACGAAAATGGATTTACAACTTCCTAAAAGCGAATACCCTAGAGTAGTTATAGTTGGCGGTGGATTTGGAGGAATTGAGTTAGCTAAACGTTTAAAAAACAAACCCTTTCAGGTGGTTATGCTCGATAAACATAACTACCATACTTTTCAACCCTTACTTTATCAGGTGGCTACAGGAGGTTTAGAAGCCGATTCGATCGCTTTCCCATTAAGAAAGATTTTTAAAGGACAGAAAAATCTCATTTTCCGGGTAACCAAGGTTACCGAAGTTAACGCAGCAGAAAACTGTTTACAAACCGATATAGGCAGAATTAATTATGATTATTTGGTTATTGCTACAGGTTCTACAAGTAACTTTTTTGGCAATAAAGAAATTGAAGCGAATTCAATGCCAATGAAATCCATCCCGGAGGCACTGGATTTAAGAAGTTTGATCTTACAGAATTTTGAAAAATCGCTGATCGAAAAAGATTTAGATAAAAAGAGTGCATTGTTAAACTTTGTAGTAGTTGGTGGAGGCCCAACAGGTGTTGAAACCTCTGGAGCCATAGCAGAGCTTAAAAAACACGTTATTCCGAACGATTATCCTGAAATGGATTTTAGCAAGGTGAATATCTACCTGATCGAAAATTCGCCGGAATTATTGGGTGTAATGTCGCCACAGGCACAGAAAAAAGCCAAAGATTTCCTTACCGATATGGGGGTTCAGATCATGAACGAAACCAGGGTAATGAGTTATGATGGACATACCCTTACCTTGCAGGATAAAGCACCAATTTTAAGTTCTACCGTAATTTGGAGTGCCGGTGTTAAGGGCGAAGTTTTAGGTGGTTTAGACAAAGCAGAAATTGTTCGTGGCGGCCGATTGAAAACTGATACGCAGAATTTAGTAGTGGGTTATCAAAATGTATATGCTATTGGTGATGTGGCCGCTATTATTGATGAAGAAACACCAAACGGTCACCCGGGAGTTGCACCTGCCGCCATTCAGCAAGGGCATCACCTGGCCAAAAACCTGATCAACATCAAAGAAAATAAACCTTTAGAGAAATTTAAATACTTCGATAAAGGCTCAATGGCTACCGTAGGTAGAAACAAAGCCGTTGTAGATATTGGAAAAATCCGTTTTCAAGGCGTTTTTGCATGGTTTACCTGGATGTTTGTGCACTTAATGACTTTGGTAGGCTTTAGAAACAAGATTATTGTTTTCGTAAATTGGGTTTGGAGTTATTTCAGTTACGACAGAGGAACCCGTTTAATTATCAGAACCTTTGCAAAAGACCGAAGCGTGGATTATAGAGATGAGGTACCAGCCGTAAAAGAAGAAGTTAAGGTGTCTTAGTCTTTAGTCTTTAGTCTTTAGTCTTTAGTCTTTAAGAGCAACTTTGATGATAAAAAATTGTTTCCTTTTTCTTCTTTTCTTTGCGAAAAACTTTGCGCATTTTGCGGTTAAACCAAAAATATGAGCCAAAACAACTTCAAATTAGTAGAATGTCCACGCGATGCCATGCAAGGACTACACGATTTTGTTCCAACCGAACTTAAGGCAGAATATTTGAATCTTCTGCTTCAGGTAGGTTTCGATACGCTCGATTTTGGAAGTTTTGTTTCGCCTAAAGCCATTCCACAAATGGCCGATACAGCCGAAGTTTTAGCACAATTGGATTTGAGCAACACGGCAACTAAACTCTTGGCTATTGTAGCAAATTTAAAAGGCGTAGAGAACGCTATAAAGCATGAGGCAGTCGATTACCTTGGTTTCCCTTTTTCGATCTCAGAAACGTTCCAACAGCGTAATACCAATTCAAGCATAGTACAATCATTAAACACGGTGGAAGAAATGCTCTCCCTTTGCGCTAAAAACAACAAAAAAGCGGTTGTTTACCTATCAATGGGTTTTGGAAATCCTTATGGCGATGAATGGAATTATGAAATTGTAGAAAAATGGGCTGATGTACTGGTGGGTAAAGGTGTAGAGATTTTGTCGCTTGCCGATACTGTAGGTGTTTCCACACCAGAAAAGATCGAGAGCATATTGCCTAAATTGATTTCGAGGTTTAACCATACCGAAATCGGCATCCATCTACATTCAACCCCTGCCGAACGGTTTGAAAAAATAGAAGATGCTTATCGTTCGGGGGTAAAACGTATAGATTCTGCTTTAAAAGGTTTTGGGGGCTGCCCAATGGCTGCTGATGACCTCACAGGTAACATTGCTACCGAAGATGTAATTGATTGCTACCGAAGATGTAATTG
>NZ_JBFTQI010000125.1:0-10018 GCF_056398925.1 Pedobacter sp. 01T416_2 | reverse complement strand
GACATATATCAATATATTAATGCAGGACGTCTTGTAAATTGGCGATAAGTTCTTGAAATTTGCAGCGCTGTAGGATTCGCGACAAAGATTAACTAAAAAAATCAGAGACTAACGATTTAAGAGCATTTGCTTCTTGATTAACGCATTTCAGTTGTGGAATCCTAATTAATTTCCATCTACCGGAAAATGCATAAATTTTATAAAGGGATTATTCTGTATGGATAATCTCTTTATAATTGGATTATAAATCTTTTCCCATCAAACCTTTCTCGTTATTCTTGTTTCTGTTTCCAATGTCTTCACCCTGACTTAAATTCGAATTATTTAAATTTTCATTTACGGCGTGTGTAGGATCATTTTCTGTTTTCAATAAATGCGACTCATCTGGCTGATCTTTACGCTTAAAATCGGCACGTTTATGTCCATAAGTAGCCTCTCCATTATCCCATTCAATACCCTCCTCATTCCGGTTAATCTCCGAATTAGGATCGACATTTTTATTTTCATTCATTTCCATAGCCATTTTTTTTGTAGATACCTCTTATTTAAACAATTGGTACAATAAAAAAGTTTACTTCCGACATTAATATATAAATCGCAGCCTATTGTCTCTTTAACCGAACCCTAGCATCCATTTGCGGCTACTGTACACCTTTACTTTGATCTATCTCTGTGCTACTATCCAAATCATCTTTGGTCGATCCATTTTCATCACGATGCTTTGGCGGATTTTCCATTCTGCTTTCTTCCAGTTCAGAAAAATCACCGCCTTTTTGATTGGCCACTTCCCCATGTGAAGAGGGGTTTTCTTTCAATTTTTCTTTAGGATCCGCAAAATCCTGTCCTTCAACTGGTAATCCTTGGTGCGTTTTATCTTCCTTAGCCATATCAGTACAACCAGCTAACGTTGCTTTTGTTTTGAAATTTGAATGCATAAAAAAAGGCCTCGACTTGCATCGAGACCTTTTCTGTTCTTTTAAAATCAATTAAACTTTGATTTCAACTTCAACACCGCTAGGTAATTCAAGTTTCATTAAAGCATCAACTGTTTTAGAGTTAGAGCTATAAATATCCAATAAACGTTTGTAAGCGCATAATTGGAACTGCTCTCTAGCTTTTTTGTTTACGTGTGGAGAACGTAAAACAGTAAAGATTTTTTTCTCTGTAGGAAGTGGAATTGGTCCACTTACAACTGCACCCGTAGGCTTAACAGTTTTTACGATTTTCTCAGCAGATTTATCTACTAAGTTGTAATCGTAAGATTTTAATTTAATTCTGATTCTTTGGCTCATCTTATTTTTAATTGTGGTTTCCTGTTAGAGCTATTAACAACAGAAACCGGATTTATCTTTTTAGTAGCAAGTATTTAGTATCGGGTATCAAGACTGATAATCCATCTTGATACTTGATACCTTTATCTTAATACTAATTAGTCTTCAGATTTTACTCTTCCTTTAGATTTAGCAACTACTTCATCCTGTACGTTTTTAGGCGCAGCTTCATAGTGGTCAAATTCCATTGTAGAAGTTGCACGGCCTGAAGTGATTGTACGTAACTGCGTTACATAACCAAACATTTCAGAAAGCGGCACAGTAGCTTTAATTACTTGAGATCCATTACGGGTATCCATACCTAATAATTGACCACGACGACGGTTCATATCACCGATAACATCACCCATGTTTTCTTCAGGGGTTAAGATTTCGATTTTCATGATTGGCTCCATCAAAGTAGGTTTACATTTAGGTAAAGCTTCACGATATGCCATACGGGCAGCAAGCTCGAATGATAAAGCATCTGAATCGACTGCGTGGAATGAACCATCAATCAAACGTACTTTCATATCAGGAAGCGGATAACCAGCTAATACACCATTAGCCATTGCAGCAGCAAATCCTTTTTCTACTGAAGGGATAAACTCACGTGGAATTGAACCACCTGTAATTTCGTTTACGAACTGTAAACCACCTTTTTCAAAATCAGCATCAATTGGTGAAATAATAACTTGGATATCGGCAAATTTACCACGACCACCAGATTGTTTTTTATAAGTTTCACGGTGTTGAGTCGTACCAAAAATTGCTTCTTTGTAAGCTACTTGCGGCGCACCTTGGTTAACCTCTACTTTAAATTCGCGTTTTAAACGGTCAATTAAAATATCTAAGTGTAACTCACCCATACCAGAGATAACCGTTTGACCAGTTTCCTGATCAGTTTGAACTCTGAATGTAGGATCTTCTTCAGCTAATTTAGCTAAGCCCATACCTAATTTATCAACATCAGCTTGAGTTTTAGGCTCAATAGCTAAACCGATAACTGGCTCAGGGAAGTTCATAGACTCAAGAATGATTGGGTTTTTCTCTTCACAAAGTGTATCACCAGTTTTGATATCTTTAAATCCTACTACCGCAGCAATATCACCAGCAGCCACATTAGGCACAGGGTTTTGCTTGTTAGCATGCATTTGGAAGATACGAGAAATACGCTCTTTACTTTCTGAACGTGTGTTATACACGTAAGAACCAGCTTCTAAGTTACCCGAATAAACACGGATAAAACATAAACGGCCTACGAATGGGTCAGTTGCAATTTTAAATGCTAAAGCTGCAAATGGCTCATTAATGCTTGGTTTTAATAAAACTTCAGCACCTGTATCTGGGTTAGTACCTGTTACACCTTCTGAATCAAGAGGTGAAGGCAATAATTCCATCACGTAATCCAACATGGTTTGAACACCTTTGTTTTTGAAAGATGAACCACAAACCATAGGAACGATTTTAGCATCTAAAACAGCTGCACGTAAAGCATCTAAAATTTCGCGCTCAGTGATTGAGTTTGGATCTTCAAAGAATTTCTCCATTAAAGACTCATCATAATCAGCAACTGATTCTAATAATTTCTCTCTCCACTCAGCAACCTCATCTAACATATCTTCTGGGATTGGCACTTCAGTAAAGGTCATACCTTTATCATGCTCATTCCAAACGATACCACGGTTGTTGATCAAATCAACCACACCTTTAAATCCGTCTTCAGCACCGATAGGTAATTGCAATGGAACTGCATTACTACCTAACATATCTTTAACTTGTTTAACAACTTTTAAGAAGTCTGCTCCAGAACGGTCCATTTTGTTAACGAAACCGATACGGGCAACATTATAGTTGTTAGCCAAACGCCAGTTGGTTTCTGATTGAGGCTCAACACCATCAACTGCAGAAAACAAGAACACTAAACCATCTAATACACGTAACGAACGGTTTACCTCTACGGTAAAATCCACGTGTCCTGGTGTATCGATAATGTTCATGTGGTAAGCCTGACCTCTGTATTTCCACTCAACCGTAGTTGCAGCAGAAGTGATCGTGATACCACGCTCTTGCTCTTGTGCCATCCAGTCCATTGTTGCAGCACCTTCGTGCACTTCACCAATTTTATGACTTACACCAGCATAATAAAGAATACGCTCGGTTGTTGTAGTTTTACCTGCATCAATGTGAGCCGCGATTCCAATATTTCTTGTAAATTTTAAATCTCTTGCCATGTTATGTTTTTGATTTATCTGATTTTAAATGATTACACCGATTATGTTAAAACAAATCGGTGTAATTTATCTAATCAGTATAATCTTCTAATTAAATCTGTGTAATCTTACTAATCTGTTAATTCTAAATTAGAATCTGAAGTGAGAGAACGCTTTGTTAGCCTCAGCCATTTTGTGCGTATCTTCTTTCTTCTTAACAGCAGCACCTTCACCTTTAGCAGCAGCTACGATTTCACCAGCTAATTTCTCTTTCATGGTTTTTTCGCCACGTTTACGAGCATATAAAATTAACCATTTCATACCTAAAGCTGTTTTACGCTCTGGTCTAACCTCAGTTGGAACCTGGAAGTTAGCACCACCAACACGACGAGATTTAACCTCTACAGCTGGCATAATGTTAGTTAAAGCACGTTTAAAGATCTCTAAACCGTTTTCACCTGCTTTTTTCTCAGCAATTTCAACAGCATCGTAAAAAATTGAATAAGCGATAGATTTTTTTCCATCGTACATCATATTGTTTACAAAACGAGTTACCTGAACATCATTAAATTTTGGATCAGGAAGAATAATTCTCTTTTTTGGTTTTGACTTTCTCATTTCTTATTTCCTCCCGATTATTTCTTTTTACCTTTTGTTGGTGCCGCAACTACCTGTCCTGGTTTAGGACGTTTAGTACCATATTTAGAACGACGTTGGTTACGACCAGCTACACCTGATGTATCTAATGCACCACGGATAATGTGGTAACGTACACCTGGTAAATCTTTAACACGACCACCACGGATCAATACGATTGAGTGCTCCTGTAAGTTGTGACCTTCCCCAGGAATGTAAGCATTCACCTCTTTACCGTTCGTTAAACGAACACGGGCTACTTTACGCATTGCTGAGTTTGGTTTTTTAGGGGTAGTGGTGTACACACGTGTACATACACCTCTTCGCTGTGGACAGCTGTCCAACGCTGGAGACTTACTCTTGAACTCCAGTGCTACTCTACCTTTTCTAACTAATTGTTGAATGGTTGGCATTGTGCTTTTTTATGTTTTTTTATTAAAAAATTTACCGCTCCCCCGGCATCCTTGCAGATAGCCCATAAAACGGACTGCAAAAGTAGAACAATTCTTTTTAAAAATCAAGGGGTTAGCGTAAAAAGTTTTCAGTTGGCAATTATCAGTTTTCAGTTGAAGATTAAGGAGTTGCAAATTTTCTTTCTGATCATCGTCATTGCGAACCGAAGCGGAAGAAATGGCGATGGCGTGAAGCAATCTTTCTCGCCATAATATTCGGGCCCTCTTAGCATCATTCCATAATTATAAACTGTTATTTGGAAAGCAGTTTCAGCAATTCTTAGGCTGGGTTCGGCCCCGCCAATGTTACAAGCTCGTGAAGAATTCGCTTTCCACGTATATCGGGTTTAGTTAGCAAAGTAAACCGATTCTATTAACGTTCTAATTTTCCCCAGCCCATTTCTATATGCTTTAAAAAGCCTAAAACCACACATGCTTTAATTCCATAAAAGGTTGCATTAAATACCTATCTTTAATAAAAATCTAAATTATATGTTCTTAAGTATCGTTGGAATTATTATCATTTTTGTTGGTTTTGCGGTATCAAACCAAAATAACGTTATTGGCCGCTACAGCAATATCACCAAAATTATTGGTGTAGTACTGGTCATTATCGGCTTATCTTTCTCTATGTTTAAAGTTATTGATGCTGGTGAAGTTGGCGTTAAAACCGTTTTTGGAAAAGTAGACAACGAAGTTTTATACAGCGGTTTAAATGTAATTAACCCAATTGCTGAGGTTACACCTTTTGATGTTAAAACTCAAAACTACACCATGTCTGGTGTTCATGATGAAGGGAATAAAGAAGGTGATGACGCACTTCGGGTATTATCTGCCGATGGCTTGGAAGTAGTGATAGACCTTTCTGTACTATTTCGGGTTAAGGCAAGTTCAGCGCCAAATATACTCCGGGAAATCGGGACAGATTATCTGCAGAAAATTGTTCGCCCAGTTTCCAGAACCGCAATAAGAGATAATGCAGTTTCGTATGATGCCGTAGCTTTATATTCAAGCAAACGGGACGAATTTCAAGCTAAAATATTTGCAACTATAAATAAAAGTTTTGCGAAAAGAGGTTTAGAATTAGAACAGCTTTTAGTGCGCAATATTACCTTGCCTGCATCGGTAAAAGCAAGTATCGAATCGAAAATAAATGCAGAACAAGATGCGCAAAAGATGACTTTTGTACTTCAAAAAGAACGCCAGGAAGCCGAACGGAAAAGAGTAGAAGCACAAGGAATTGCCGATTACCAACGGATCCTTTCAACAGGCTTAAGCGATCGCCAGCTCCAATACGAATCGATATTGGCACAAAAAGAAATTGCAAAATCGGCCAACACCAAAGTTATTATTATGGGTAATGGCAAAAGCGCGCCAATTATTTTAGGTGGAAATTAATTAATCTTTTAAAGGTTCGAAAAATGAAAATAAAAATCATCACGATCGTGTTCTGTAACATTGCATGCCTATGTAATGCACAAACTTCGTCAACTATTAAAAGAAAGGCTAATGTAGATTTTGATGCTTACGAAAAGCTCATACCCGAGGTTAAAGCCCATCGTAAAGGTAAGCTAGTAGATTTACCAACATTTTTAAAAATGGCTGAAGAGAAAGGCACCATTATCTTAGATACACGTTCTGATAGTCTATTTAAACGCAAACATGTTAAGGGTGCCATTCATCTAAATTTTTCTGATTTCACACAACAAAACCTGTTAAGGATTATACCAAATGCGGATGCCAAAATATTAATTTATTGCAATAATAATTTTATAGATGATCAGGCAAATTTTGCCAGTAAAGTAGTTGTGCCTGTTTTAATAAAGAAAAAAATAGCCCCAATTTCATTGGCCTTAAATATTCCTACTTATATTAATCTATATGGCTATGGGTATAGAAATGTATATGAGCTCTCCGAACTGGTAAGCACACGGGATAAACGAATAAACTTTGAAGGAACCGAAATCAGAAGTGCTATTATTAAAGCAAGGTGATAAAAGCTAAGTCTTAATTACAATCCTTAAAACTATCTTTCAGAACCTTCAACTGTGCAACTGCAGCTTCTAATTCTTTTGGTGCTTTACCATACTCGTAAGTAATTTTATACTGTTTGCCATCGGCATTAATAGCAATCCACTCTGCACCTCCATCAGCACAATCAGGGCAGCCAATTACTTCTGGCAGGGCCGAAATCTTCTCCAAATTCAATTCTTTTTTGATTGCGTTTATATCAGCTTCGGAGATTGTTTTGCTACAGGTTTTGGTGTCAGCTGTTTGCCCGTTTTTTGATTTAGAAAAAGTAAGTTTCAGGTCGCTAATGAGTAAATTATTGGAACAATAGCCTACACACATGCCAAATGATGATCCATAACCAATACTGTTTAAGGTTTTAATGTCGCCTTTTTTACAGGCCGAAAAAGACAGCATTATTAAAATTGTAAAAATGAACGGTAAAGTTTTTTTCATGTGTTAAGGTTTAAGATAAGGACTTAATTGCTCCGAAGTTACAAATATCCCTCTATATGCGGGTACAGAAGCTTCCATTGTCCACAATAATACACCTTTTCTATCAGTGAGTACAACAATATGTCTTTTAGAACTGCAGCATAATATGTTATCCTTATTAATCATGTAAGCGCTCCCCATGCGGTCGTTATAGATCTGAGGAGGCAGCTGAATATGCATATTTAAACTTGCACTTTGCGTCTGCTCATTTAGCTTAAAAGCATAAGCTCCTGACCGATGTTTTTCTATTCCGTTATCAAAAAACATTAAATTACCTTCTGCATTGATGTGTACGGCATGCGCTTGCGAAAAATTGGTATTGGCTGGCATTTTGATGTTACCTCCCTTGCCAAATTTCCAGATTACCTTACCTGTTTTGGCATCAATTTTCCAAATTTGCCCGTTGTTGTAAAAAGAAATGATGTAGTTCCCGTCTTTATCGTAGTTTAAGCTATTGGCATGCATCCAATCTTTCTTTGTTTTTAATAAAGCCTTATCACTAAAAGGATCAAGACTATCGAATACGCTCCATTTCCAGATCTGTTTTCCTTTTTTATCCATCACCAAGATACCATCTCCATTTATAGTATCCTGTTTACTCCCACCTATGTGGCTCAAATCGGTTATTTTCTGATCAACAAAAAGTGTAACTAACGCCCCTTTTTGGTTTTTTAAAATTTCGTGGTGAATGGTCTGTTTAAAATCTCCCTGGCCTTTTTTTAAGTGTAAAATAGTATCTCCTTCTAAATTGATCTCCAATATCTGGCTACCGTAGCTTGTTGGCTCATCATTGCCACCCAAAATAGAAAGTAAGGTTTTGTCTTTTGTAAAATTGATTACTTTGAAACCTACATTATCAACCATATGGTACCACCTCAATCTACCCTTATAGTCTACGAGATAGGCCATTCCTGGTGCATACCGCTTATTAACCAGAATTAATCCGTTCTTAAGTTCTTTAGGAATTAGTTTATCATCGGCACTTTTTGCTTTAAACTGGTCTTTAAGCCATTCCGGTAAATCGTTAGAAACAAATGTATAAGCTTTACTCGTTTTCTTTGCTCCGTTTTTTACGGTAATAATTTGGTAGCTATAACTTGTTTGGGGAATAATATTGCACAGTACAAATTTGTGATTGCTTTTATTTTTAGATAGCACAGTACTTTCTTTTTTAGCATCGGCAAGTTTGTTAGGCCAGTATTCTACATAGGCATCTAAAGCCGAATTAGCAATTACATCGATCTGTATTTTTAATACATTGTTGTTATGCAGTCCTACCTTTATTTCTTTGATGCTATCGCCCGTATAACATCCATAAAAAGTAAACATTAGCAGTAAAACGACGAGTTTTAAAAAGCACTTCATAAAATTGAAAATATTAAAAGGTTGGATGCGATAGTTTTTAAATAAAAAAGAATATGCAGTTAAAACTACATATTCTTTTTGAGCATAATAAATTATGAAATTATTGTCTGCCAGCGTTATTTAAATTTGGATTTATATTCACCTGGTTTAAAGGATATGGGAAAAATTGATCCCGTGGCATCACAACCGTTGGTGTTTGGCTGGTACGCTTTAAATATCCATTTACAACAGCCTCATACTTGCCAAACCGCATTAAATCGGCTCTTCTTTTTCCTTCATAAAATAATTCCCAGCCACGTTCCTGCAAAAGTGCATCTTTAAGTGTGGTTTGGGTATAGTTTGCAGCTACCAATAGTTTAGCATGTGATCTTCCTTTTACCTGGTTAATAAGATCTATACACTCAGCATTAGGGCCACTTAATTCATTTATCGCTTCGGCTCTACTTAATAACACATCTGCATAGCGGAGAATGTTAACACTATGCCCATCGTAATAGGTATTTGCACCTTTAGGGTCTGCATACTTTGCCGTAGCCACATCCTGCATATAAAGAGTACCTGCCGGAGGGGTTGCTCCAAGCGAGGGCGCTTGCTTGTGTATTAGTTTATCAACACCCAGATATTCAGGGAAGAAAAGTTTTTTCCGGTCATCTGCATCGTCAAAACTGTTGTAAAAATCCCAGGTTACAGCATAATATTGCCACCTATCGGTTAAAACAGGATGCTCTTCTGGACCAAAGTGGTTCAACAGTTCCGTTCCGTTAACATTTGCATCGCTTAATACTGAGAAAATATTTTCTGAACACCATTGATTACTTTCAGCAAAAAGTCCTTCATAACTTGGAAAAAGTGAATAAACCTTTAAATCCATTACCTGTTTGGTTACATCAAGTACTTTTTGCCATTGGTGCTGGCGCAGGTACAATTTAGCCAACAAGCTAAGCGCAGCACCTTTTGTGGCACGGCCAACATCATTAGCAGAATAGAATTTATTATTGGCATAATTAACTGGCAGAGTTGAAGCAATCCCTTGTAAATCGTTTATTAAAAAAGCTTCGATCTGGTCAAGTGGTGTTAAAGCGGCTGCTTCGGTATACTTTGGATTTTCTAAATCTTTTTCTGTGGCTAAAACTACAGGGCCCCATGCATCGGTTAAATCCATATAAGCTACAGCCCTTAAAAACTTAATCTCTGATAGAAACTGGCTTTTTTCTTCGGCTGTTATGGCAGTCATTTTAGAGAGATTATAAATTGCGTTATTGGCGTTCGAAATCAATTTATAGATCTGTCTCCAATCTTCAGCAATCAGTCCATTTGCTGAATTCCACTGCACGTTTGAAAGTTGCCCTGGATCTCCTCCTTTGCTACAATGCCCAACATCAGTTGTTAAATCGGTCAGGGCAAAATGCCTTACCGTCCAATAATCAAAGTTATCGCCTACTGCGGGCCCTTTTAACCTGGCATAAACAGCATTTACGGCTGCAATGGCGTCAGATTTTGTTTTGAAGGCATTGAGACTGGTTAAGCTGCTATACAC
>NZ_JBFTQI010000124.1:0-10038 GCF_056398925.1 Pedobacter sp. 01T416_2 | reverse complement strand
GGTAATCCGGTCATGATGGGTAAATAAGGCGTTAAATCGTAACCTCTACGCTTTAAAAATTCTGCTTTAAATACTGGCGACCAATTCTGGCTGCCACATTCCCAACTATCTACATGGAAAACGCTTAGAACTTTTTTGGCTATATCTGGTCCACCATGTTTTAAGGCTTCGCCATACCAATTCTTGAACTGTAATTTTACGGCTTCTGGATTAAATTTATCACATTCCAATCCTTTTCCACCACCACCTGTTGCGTTGGTATGCCCTGTTGAGGCATGCCCGATCCGTAAAATTGTCCAGTTTCCTTTCGGCGCTTTCCAGTTTAAGGTTCCATCTGGATTTAATTTATTTGTTAGGTTAATAATTTTATTTAACGGCACACAAAGTTTTTTTGCAATTTCTGCTTCTGTGCTTCTCTTACTTACCCGCCAAACTGAACCATTTTTGCCTTCGAACTGATTGAGCTGTGCTTCGGAAGATAATTCGAGATTTACGAGCTTTAATGATGGCTTCCATTTGGCTGCATCTAAATCCTCTGAACCTGGTTCTGATCCCTTTTTATCATAAATAAACCTAAAAAACTTAGCGGTGGTAGGTACAATGGAATGGGTAACATCTTCATCTGTGTCTTGCCAGCCATGGCGGGGCGCTTCCAACCTACCTATTGATCGGAAATTTTTACCATCATCACTTACCTCAATAGCCAAGCGTTGTGCCTGATAGTTATTGCCGCTGATTTTAATGCTTATCGTTCGGCAGGTGAAAGGTTTTTCAAATTCGTACTGAATATAACATGGTTCATTTGAACCAAAGTTTTTCTTATTCCCTGGCTGAACGAGACCAGTGGCATCAGCACCATTGCTGGCTGTAATTTTTGGGGCAACCGTTCTTGTTGAAATGCTTTCACCAATTGGTGAGGGGTAAGCGTAAACGGCAATATCTTTATAATAATTTTCTTTTGATTCTGGTTGAGGTAAATTGATCTTAGTAACTGTATTACTGATATTTATTTTTGACCAAACTACTTTCTGCATCGAAAATTCAGGTGTTATCCATGGGCCACCTGCCAACGCGAAACCATCGCTCACATGCATGCCTAATTTCAGATCCAACCGTTTCGCCTCACTCATTGCAAACTCAACCATTTTCCACCATTCGGGTGTTAGTTGAACGGCAGGCGGCGAATAAACTGGTACTTTATCAGGCCCCTGAATGCTCATTAAATAAGCACCCGCGATGCCGTTTGATTTCATGGCTTCCAGATCGGCGGTGATGCCGGCTTTTGAAACCGCACCTTTAACCCAATACCAAAATACCCAAGGTTTTGCACTTTCGTTCTGTTGCGCAAAAAGGCTTGTTGAAAAGCCAAAGCAAAACAACAGAATGAATATAAAAATCTTGCTAAACCTAAATTTCATTTTTTTTATTTTCTTGTAAATACCAAAGGTGACTTTCAACCCGCTCAACAATCTTTATTCGAGAATAGATTGCTACGTCGTTCCTCCTCGAAATGACGGACTTATATTTATTTGTGTGCGATTTTATATCCTCGCAAGCCGAAATAAAGAATCACCAGGAAACATACCAGCGGAATACTGTAGCCGATCTGAATATTATCTCCATACATATCGATTAAACTTCCCATTCCGAATGGTAAAATTGCGCCACCTACAATCGACATGATCAACCATGAAGAGCCTGGTTTAGTATCATCACCTATACCCTCGATTCCTAACGCGAAAATGGTTGGAAACATAATCGACATAAAGAATCCGACAGCACCTAAAGCATAAACTACATAAGAACCTTGTCCTAAAATGGCAACCAAACACAAGATTATTGATATAATTGCATAAATCACAAGCAATTTATTTGAAGATATGAACTGTAAGAGCGCCGTTCCAGCGAAACGGCCAGCGGTAAATAAAAATCCATAAACAACTAAATATGATGCAGCTGTTTTTTCGTCAAAACCACCGCCTTGTTGAGCCATTCTAATAAAGAAACTGGTAACACATACCTGCGCACCAACATAAAAGAACTGAGCAATAACCGCCCACTTTAAATGTTTGTGACGTAATGCACCAAAAAAACTTCCTTTAGCTTGTCCATCAATACTTTTGGTTTTGATTTCGGGAAGGTGAATAAAGTAAAATACAGCGGCTATTATTAATAAAACAATGCCAAGGGAAATGTATGGTGTTTTAACTGATGCTGCCTCTTCTAAGAAATAACTGTTTCTACCTGCCTCCGTCATGGCTGCCAATTCTTCTTTGGTGTGCGATTTACCTGAAAGGATAAACAATCCGCCAATCATTGGTGCCACCATAGCAGCCAATCCGTTGAAAGATGCAGCAAGGTTTAATCTACTCGTTGCTTTTGCAGGATCTCCCAATACAGCAGCATAAGGATTAGCAGAAGTTTCAAGCATGGTTAAACCACAGCCAATAATGAAAAGCGCAATTAAAAATGTAATGTATGATAAGTTATTGGCGGCAGGAACAAATAAAAATGCACCAAACGCAAAAGCCAACAAACCTGAGATCATCGTTGCTTTATAACCCCACTTTTTCAAAATCATTCCGGCAGGAATAGCCATTAAAAAGTAGGCAAAGAAAACAGAAGTATCAATCAATGTGGATTGTTTATTATTGAGGTTACATGCTTTCTTTAGGTGCGGAATCAGGATTGAATCGAGGTTATGTGCCATTCCCCAAAGGAAAAACAAGCTGATTACGAGTATAAAAGGCAATAGATACTTCTTTCCTGATGACGGATCGCCCTCAGTTACAATTTCTGGCTGTGTGGTTGTTGGTTCATTAGTCATTGGTTCATTGGTTAGGTTATTAGTCATTAGTTCATTTGTTAATAGCGATATGTTCAATAATTGTTTGGTTCATTAGTCATTAGTTCATTGGTGTCTGTCGATCGTTTTAATGATCTCTGGTAAGACTGTCGCTATAGGCGCCCAGACCAATGAACTATTGACCATTGAACTAATGAACCTTTTTCACCACCAAAAGATGGTCACAAACTAATACAACCGCTCCGTGTTGGTTGATGATTTCTACATGTTCGGTTACGGTGCCGTATTCGGGTCTTTTGCTCTCTCCTTTTTCAGTGATTGTGATTTCAGAATGAATGGTATCGCCGATAAAAACAGGTTTTACGAACCGCAATTTATCATATCCTTTACTCATGGCTTCAGGATTGATTTCTGAAGCTGTTAAACCGATCCCAATGCTAAAAATCATGGTTCCGTGGGCGATTCGTTGTTTGAACGGTTGTGTTGCACACCATTCGGCATCCATATGGTGTGGAAAGAAATCACCGGTATGGCCAGCGTGAACCACGAAATCGGTTTCGGTTATGGTACGACCTAGTGTTACACGTTTATCCTGTAATTGATAATCTTCAAAAAATGTTGATTTGAAATACATAGTTTTTAATTTATAGCGATACAATCGCTTATCTCGTGCATCCTCGTAACAAACGAGGACGATATATCATTTTAATTGTTAGCCCTTCAACCAACCTTTATTGCACCTTAAATTTTACATTGGCATTTCCATCCAATAAAGCCTAAGTAGTACGCCTACGTTCTACTTCAACCCGGCCTAATAAATTTTTCGGATTGCAGTCCCTAGCCTAAGCAGAAACTTTAAAAGAAAAATTTTAAGCCGGGAGTTTTGTTTTTTCATGGGCTTTTATGTTTTCAACTGCATTCAAGCTAGCTCTGCTGGTCTTTTGCGATCAAAAGAAAAGAGCCCGTCTGGCCAAGACATAGTGAATCAGATTGCTTCGGTTCGCTTATTCCCTGTCTCACAATAACGATTTAATTATTTAATTGTTCTTTAATCTTTACCCCACCAATATCACTCGATTGGTAGGCACTTTCTACCACGGCCATAGTTTGAATCACATCCTCGACACTGGTGTGTAAAACATCGCTTGAACCTTCATTATAGCGCATTAAATTGGCCATCGTACCTATAAATGCCTCCGGAAACCAAGATCCCTCTAACTTAACGGTTTGCCATTCTGGTGATTTTCCATCTTCTACAATACAGTATTCAAAAACATCAGGTACGCCATGCGGGTAATCCATCAATAAGCCAATTTTAGCCACAATGGCGCCTTTGGTTCCTTCCCATTTAATATAACTTTCCTGATGATTTGGACCGAAATCGTGGTCGTGGTTGGTGTTGATTACCGCATGCATCGTATCTCCATAATCGAATAAGATCGTAGAACGAGATGATGACAAACTTTTCGCCGGATGTTTTAAGGTTTTTGCTAAAATACTCTCAGGATTACCCAAAAATGACCGGATCAAATCAATATAATGAATGCTGTGGTATTGAATTTCTAACCTAGGGTGGATAATTACATGCGGAAAAATCTCCCACGGCGTTTTAATCGTTACGCGAACTTCCATATCATATAATTCGCCGATTAAACCTTTATCGATGATGTATTTTGCCGCACTTACAAATGGCGCAAAACGTAATTGAAAGTTTATAGCCGCTTTTAAATTCTTGGTTCTGCAGAGTTCGAGAATTTCTTTTGCCTGTGTAAAATCATCGCCCATGGGTTTTTGAATTAACACCGCACTTCCATCGGGCAACTGCTTTAATGTTTCGATGTATTGCTCAGGCATGATCGTTAAATCGTAAACTGTATTTGCTGGAGCAAGTTTAACCGCCTCATCAACAGAGTCATAAACGTTTGGAATACCAAAAACATCAGCTAATTTTTGTGCCCGTTCTTTCGTCCGGTTTACAATACCATGCACTTCAAAACCAGCAATTTTATAGGCTGGAAGATGCGCATCTGCCACTATTCCCCCTGCCCCAATAATAATGATAGGCTGTTTGGTATCTGGTAGTTGGGGTTTATATTTGATGTCAATACTCATTTGTCAATTTCGTTAATCTGGTTCTGTGCAAGCTGGATGAGCGCTTCAGTTGCGGCATCGGTATTGATGGCCTGTAAAACCATTTGGTCGATGATGGCGGCAATAGCAGCCCAATTTTGTTTCTGTGGCAACATATTGGCCACCTCGTGTAATTGTTCCAGTTTATGGTAATAAGGAATAATCTGGTTGATCTCTTCATCTTTCCAGGTCGAGATCCTGCAGCCGATTCCTCCTGCTAACGTGAGCTGTTTATCCTGTTCTGCAGCCAGTGCGAAGCGGAGAAAATCGTAGGCAATGTCTTTATTTTTACTGCCCTTTGCAATGGTGTAAAGCCAGTATACGTTTAACGAAGCTGAGTTTTTACCTGGAGCGCAAGGCAATCGTTCCACATCAATTTTTCCTTTTACCTTAGYGTTCGAATCTACTTCGCACATGGCCGCAAAACCGAACCAATTGATCATCATGGCGGCTTCACCTTGTGAAAAGGCTATTCCTGCAGCTACAGATTCGAATGCTGCAGATTTTGGATGAACAGCAGTTTTATCGTTAACAATTTTACGGTAAAAGTTTAAACCATCGATGGCTGCCTGGGTATTAATCTGGATAAAACCATTTTTATCAACCAGTGTACCGCCCCTCGTCCATAATTGCAAAGCAAAATCGAAAACGGTATTGTGGCCATCGGGATAACAGGCGAAAATACTGCCATATAAATTTTGCTCAGGACGGTTGAAAAAACGGGCAATCTGATGAAAATCTTCCCAGGTTTTAGGTATTGCTAAGGTTTTGCCGAATTGAGCAAAATATTGAGCCTTTTCAGTTTCACTTTCGAATAAATCTCTTCTATAAATAAAACATTCTGGTCCATCATGAAATGGTAAACCTACCACTTCCCAGCCGAAGCGCTGCAGTCCTAAAAGCGATTTGCTCCATCCCCTCGGGAAATCGTCGGGTTTGTTTTTGTTGATATATGGATTTAAAACTTCGAAATCATTGGCCGAATAGCCTTCCAAAACCCAATCGGTACTGATGTGCGCAAGATCAAAATCGCCTTTTGCCAAACCTTTTTGAGTGATGGTACTGTTGTAAAGTTCGTGCAGGTCCATTACCACCATTTCCAACTTTAGTGTACAGCCCGAACGGATACAATATTGTTCCCAGAATTTCTGCATCGCAGCTTCAAATGGCGCAAATTTACGAACGGCTATCCTGAAAGTTTCTACTTGGTTATGCATTTGCAATGGTATGCTGTGTTATAAATTCTTTGATAATTTTTTCATTATCCTGTCCTAATTTTGGCGAACCAATTGCTGAAGTCAATAATTCGCCATCAATTCGGATCGGGCATCTGGTGGTTTCATATTTGTAACCATCAATCATTTCCACTTCCTGAACCATCTTCAACACCTTAAAACCCTCATGGGCCATTAAAGCATTCCAGTTTAATACATCGGCACACCAAATATCGGCAGGTTCTAAAATGGAAAGCCATTTTTCGGTAGTCGCCGATAAAAGATGATCAGCCAAAATGGCTTTAATCTCATCACGTTTATCGAATGCTTCGCTTACTTCCACATATTCTTCCAATTTCTCGCAGCCAAGTAAATTTCCCAACTGTGGAATTGAACCCATCGCCAGGGCTAAATATCCGTTTTCTGTTTGATAAATCCCATAAGGAGCGCCTAAATATGCATTTGCATTGTTCTTTTTAGAACGTTGGGGCAAAGATCCGCCATCATTCATAAAAGTGGTGATGGTTTCAAACTGGAAATCGTAAACGGATTCCATCATGCTGATCTGTACAAAACCGCCTTCGTTTTTTAACGCTTTTCGGTATAAACAGGCCAGGATACCCTGCGCCAAATGCGCGCCCGCCAACATATCAATAATCGATAAACCCATTGCTACAGGACCACTATCGGCATTTCCGGTTAAACCGGTTAGGCCGGTAACCGATTGCAAAAGTAAATCCTGACCGGGTTTGTTTTTCCATTCCGTGTTGTTGCCATAGCCTGAAATTTCGCCATAAATTAGGGTTGGATTTAAAGCGATAACGGATTGATAATCGAAACCCAAACGCTCCATTACCCCTGGTCGGAAATTATGGATCATTACATCTGCTTTTTTAAGCAGTTCGCGTACCATTTCACAATCTTCTTCGCGTTTTAAATCAACTTCAAAACTTTCTTTATTCCTGTTGATGGCATGAAAAACAGATGATTCGCCATTCATAATCAGATTTGAGGTATAGAGCGTGCGGCAAATGTCGCCTACACCCAAACGCTCAATTTTGATTACACGCGCACCCATATCGGCCAGGCGCAAACTTGCTGATGGCCCCGATAGGAACTGGCTGAAATCGATAACTAAATAATCTTCAAGCGGTAGCATAATTTTGTTTATTTATTCTTAACTCGTCTCGTCATGCTGTCCCGAAGATTCGGGATCAGCATCTTTCCTGCTAGATAGACCCTGACCTGTAGCGAAGCGG
Source organism: Pedobacter sp. 01T416_2 (assembly GCF_056398925.1). Taxonomy (NCBI): domain Bacteria; kingdom Pseudomonadati; phylum Bacteroidota; class Sphingobacteriia; order Sphingobacteriales; family Sphingobacteriaceae; genus Pedobacter; species Pedobacter sp. 01T416_2. The sequence goes on along the minus strand of NZ_JBFTQI010000124.1, from coordinate 2,629 downwards.
AAAGCTACGCAGTAAAATAAATTCAGGGTGACGCACACTCTAACTCAACTCAAACTCCCTGTCAATCTCAGCCGTATCAAAACCAAGTTTTGGCGCAGCTTTCGAAGCAAATAACTTTTCATTATCCAATCTAATCGGGCTTACTGTTGTCTTTATTTTTTTGCCTTCATCTAAATCCAGTTCCTGTTCAATCTGTAGGCTTTTATAGGTATTCAATGCTGTAGCGGTTTGATAATTTAATACTTCTGCGCACCAAATACCATGGCCTTCCAAAAGATCAACCCAAAGTTTTGTATCTTCTTTTTTAAAGGTTTCGGCGAGGCGGACAATTAATTTATCGCGGTTTTCGAATGCTGAACCTGCCTCCACATACAGATCGGTAATATCGCAATTGATGATCGTACAAATATTTGGCAGGTTGCCCATGGCCATGGCAATATAACCATCATTGGTTTCGTACATGCCATAAGGAGCGCTTAAATAAGCGTGTGCACTGCCTTTTGCTCCGCTTCTATCGGGTAATTTACCACCATCGTTTAAGTAGGTGGTTAATACTTCAAACTGTACGTCTAAAATGGATTCGAGCAAACTCACCTCAACCAAAACACTTTTATTGGTTTTTGCCCTTTTGATCAAAGCGGCCATAATACCTTGTGCCAAATGGTTTCCGCACATAATATCCGAAACGGAAAGTCCGAAAGGAACTGGTCCGTCTACATCAACACCCGATAAAAATGTTAATCCTGAAACGGATTGTACCAATAAGTCCTGGCCTGGCTTGTTTTTCCACGGGCCTTCACTTCCGTAGCCTGTAACTACACCATAGACAATTTTAGGATTAATGGATTGAACATTTTCGTAATCCAGACCAATTTTCTCCATCACACCAGGACGGAAATTATGTGTCATCACATCGGCCTTGCTGATTAATTTTTTAAGTCTTTCTAAATCTTCCGGATTTTTTAAATCGGCGGTATAACTTTCTTTATTCCGGTTGATGGTGTGAAAAAGCAGGCTATCTTCATCAACGAAAAGATTTTTGATGGATAAAGACCTGCAAGCATCGCCTGTTTTTGGTCGTTCGATTTTAATTACACGGGCACCCAAATCGGCCAGTTTCAAGCCAGCCGATGGTCCTGCCAAAAATTGACAAAACTCTAAAACCAAAAGTCCTTCAAGCGGTCTGTTCATGATAACACTAAACTTTTAGATTGCCCATATAATTTGTTCATGGCTGATAAAACCTTGATTTCATCTCTACCATTTATTAAATAATCGCGCACCACATCGCCTGCATGATCTTGAAAATACATCGAACCATGGTAACGTGGACGGAGAAAAGCTCTTTGCAAGGCCGGTAAAGTATTCAGAAAATAATGCTGGCTCTGGCGGTTGACTTCTTCATTTTTCCATGCGGCCAAATGCCCTGGCTGACCACCACTCTCAAAAAACAAGGTAGACTGACAGGCTGGCGAACCTACGAATTCTACATATTTGGCAGCAATCTCCAATGCTTCGCATTTAGCAGAAATGGCTAAGCCTGTTCCACCCAATGTGCTTCTCAGATTGGTTTTACCATCTAAAGAAATCATATCGTGGAAATGCAAGATTTTGCGGGCATAACCATTACGCGAATAGTTCGAGTAGCCATAAGCAAACGGGCAATACGCAATTTCGTCGGTTAAAGTCATTGCTTCATATACCTGGATCGGATTTCTGTTGAAGTTTGCTTTATCTATTTTCGAGGCCAGTTCCCGATACATTTGCAAAGCCATGCTACCAATTTCCTTAGAGACCACCTCTTCGTTTCCTTGACAAGGATCTTCACCTAAAGAGCAGCATAGGGTATAAAAATTCATTAATACATCAATCGGAATACCTGCAAAGGCAACTAAACCTTTATCGGCAAGTGCCAATAGATCTTCAAAAGATTTAGGCAATAGCAAATCCTTTTGAGCTAATAAATCTGGTCTTGAGGCTGCTACAGGAGTTGCCGCATCTATCGGTAAAGCCCATAAGTGTTCATTATAAAAATAACTCTCGTAAGATTGACCTACAGAATTTTCTTCCTGATCTTTCAAATATTCTTTAGAAAGATAAAGATCCAAAGGCACTATTGATTTTGTTTTTGCGGCAAAACCTGCCCAAGGATGATCGATAACCAACAGATCAAATCGTTCTGCCAACTCCTGGATTGAAAAATCGGCAAATTGCTGCAAGCTTCTTTTCTCCCAGGTGATGTTTACATTTGGGTACAATTCAGAAAATCGCTGTGCCGTAGCCACCATTGGCAAAAGCCCACGGCTATGGTTCCAGGTTATTCCTTTTAAATTTATCGTCTTCTCCACTATATTTCTTCTTTTTATTTCTTTGTCATTCTGAACGTAGTGAAGAATCTTTCCTATTTCACAAAGCCTATTCAATTGCTGCCTTAGCAGAGCCTGTTTCCCATAGTTTGCAGATTCTTCGTTCCTCAGAATGACAATGCCTTTTATTGTTCTCTAATGGTTGGTGTCTCCACCGGCCATATTTTTATTTTACTTATTTCGGTTGCTGAGACACCAACCGATAGGTTCATTTCTGTTATTCTATTTTCCTGTTTTTATAATTATCGATGATGATGTTAAAC
>NZ_JBFTQI010000123.1:0-10053 GCF_056398925.1 Pedobacter sp. 01T416_2 | reverse complement strand
CGCCAATACTTGGCGGTAAATTTATTTTTACCGAAGTAAAATATACCGATGTTCAATTGGCAAAAATGTTGCCTTTAGAAAAACAGGCTTATATGCTCGAAGAGGCATCAACAGTAAAAGCGCCTTATCTAATTTTGGGGATTCTGATTATTGTAGTCGCTATACTATTTATTTTCACAAAACTGCCTGATATTAAGGAAGAAGAAAATGCCAAAGAAAAAAGCAGTTTTGGACATGTATTAGGCCATAGCCATTTGCGCTGGGCAATTATCGGGCAGTTTTTTTATGTAGGCGCACAGGTTTGTGTATTGAGTTTATTTATCAGTTTCGTCACCTCATCAGCAAATATCAGCCAGGATCAGGCAGCATGGTATTCGGGCGCCGCAGGTTTAGCTTTTATGGTTGGCCGGTTCGCTGGAACTTTCTTCATGAGATACGTAGCTGCCCACAAACTACTGATGCTTTATGCATTAATTAGTGCTTTACTTACCCTCGTATCTATTTTTGCAAGCGGCATGATTACCGTTTATGCTTTAATCGGTGTCTCTTTCTTTATGTCGATCATGTTCCCAACCATATTCTCGTTGGGTATAGCAGGTTTGGGTAAAGATACAAAACTGGGCTCATCGTTAATTGTGATGTCTATTGTTGGTGGTGCCTTTTTACCACCGATATTAGGTTTGATTTCAGATGCCACGCACAACATACAATATGGGTATTTAGTACCATTTATATGCTTTTTAGTGGTTTTCTACTTCGGTTGGAAAGGACGGAAACCCAATCACATTGAAAAAGAAATTAGTTTAGAAGTATAAAATTGACAATGAAAAAATTAGTCATCAAGATTAACAATGCTGATAATGTTTTGGTTGCGTTACAAGATTTACCTAAAGATACCAAAATAGTGCATGAAGGGAATACCTACGTTACTGTTGATGAGATCCCTGCCAAGCATAAATTTTTTATGCAGGATATGAAAGCAGGCGATGAGGTAATGATGTACGGCGTTTTGGTTGGAAAGGTACAGTTTGATGTAAAGGTCGGTATGCGGATGAATGTAGAGAACACCAAACATGCTGCAGAGCCATTTGCCTATCGCAATGTTAATTACAAATGGGAAGCGCCTGATGTAAGTAAATATAACAACCGCAGTTTTAATGGTTATCACCGTAAAAACGGTGCAGTGGGTACTGCTAACTACTGGTTGTTTATCCCGACTGTTTTTTGCGAAAACAGAAATCTGGATATTATTAAAGAATCGCTTTATAGTGAGTTGGGTTATGCGGTAGATGACAAATATAAATCTTACACCCACAAACTGGTTCAGGCCTTTGAAAAGGGAGAAGACATTAATCACATTAGTTTTGAACCTAAAGTAGATAAAGCCCGCCGCACCTTTAAAAATGTAGATGGAATTAAATTCCTAACTCATAACGGAGGTTGTGGGGGAACGCGTCAGGATGCTGATACATTAAGCAAATTATTGGCGGCTTATGCCAATCACCCCAATGTGGCCGGTATAACGGTTTTAAGTTTGGGCTGCCAACATTTGCAGGTAGAAGATTTTAAACGCGACCTGTTTGCACTTGATCCTGATTTTGATAAGCCACTTTTAATTTTCGAGCAGCAAAAAGCACAAAGCGAGGAGCAATTGATCCAAAATTCAATCCGCAGTACTTTTGAAGGATTGATGTTCATTAATAAACAAGAACGTGCAGCAGCCCCGCTAAGCAAAATGTGTGTGGGTGTAAAATGCGGTGGTAGCGATGGTTTTAGTGGTATTTCAGCTAATCCGGCTGTTGGTTATTGTGCCGATTTACTGGTGGCCTTAGGCGCCAAGGTTTTACTGGCCGAGTTCCCCGAGCTATGTGGCGTAGAGCAGGAAATGATCGACAGATCTGTGGACCGTCCAACGGCTGAAAAATTCATCCGTTTAATGACAGAATATGATGATCTGGCACATAAAGTTGGTTCTGGCTTTTACATGAATCCTTCTCCAGGCAATATTAAAGATGGTTTAATTACCGATGCGATTAAGTCGGCCGGTGCTGCGCGTAAAGCCGGCTCCGCTCCAGTTGTAGATGTTTTAGATTATACAGAACCCGCTACTAAACCCGGCTTAAGCTTGGTGTGCACCCCGGGGAACGATGTGGAAGCGACCACAGGTAAAGCTGCTGCCGGAGCAACCTTAATTTTATTCACTACCGGTTTAGGCACGCCAACAGGAAATCCGGTTTGCCCCACCATTAAAGTGGCTACCAACTCGATCCTGGCAAAACGCATGAGCGACATTATCGATATCGACACAGGAGCAGTGATTAATGGCGAAAAAACCATTAACGAAATGGGCGAAGATATATTAGAATACTGTATTAAAGTAGCCAGTGGTGAAGAAATTCCTAAGGCGGTACAACTTAATCAGGATGATTTTATCCCCTGGAAAAGAGGTGTAAGCCTTTAATTCCATGGAGGGTGGATAATTAAAATGAAAGTCCTAGCATAAATCCGTCATTCCCGCGCAGGCGGGAATCTTAAAGCACCCCGTTATTTAGCATTAAGATTCCCGATCATCTGGGAATGACGTAATTCAAACAAAAATATTAACCAAATATGAATTTAAATTTAGAAGGTAAAATAATCCTGGTAAGCGGTGGTGCAAAAGGTATTGGCTCGGCAATTGTTAAAACTTTGGCTATTGAAAATGCTTTTCCCATCATTATTGGCCGTAATGAAAACGATAACCTGAAAATGCTCCAGGAAGTAATAGATTTAGGTTTAAAAGCAGATTATTTTACTACAGAACTCACCGCACCTGAAAGCTGTAAAACCATTGTTGATGCGATATTGGCAAAATATGGCAGAATAGATGGCTTAGTGAACAATGCTGGTGTTAATGATGGTGTTGGCCTCGAAAATGGAACTTATGAAGGTTTCATGGAATCGCTTCATAAAAACGTGGTGCATTATTACCTTTTGGCCAAACATGCCCTACCTGCACTTAAAAAGAGCAAGGGTTCGATATTAAATATTGGTAGCAAAACTGCAGAAACCGGACAAGGTGGAACATCTGGTTATGCCGCATCGAACGGTGCCCGAAATGCCTTAACACGTGAGTGGGCAGTAGAATTATTGCCTTTTAGCATCCGTGTTAATGCCATTATTGTTGCCGAAGCCTGGACACCGCTATACGAGAAATGGATCAACACCTTTGAAGACCGTGATGAAAAACTTAAAAATATTACTGATAAAATCCCTTTCGAAAACAGAATGACCAGCGTGGATGAGATTGCCAACATGGCTGTATTCTTATTATCAGATAAATCGAGTCACACTACAGGCCAACTGATCCATGTGGATGGTGGTTATGTGCACTTGGATAGGGCACTCTTGTAAAGTATTTATCCTCAATTCAACAAGACACGTCATTCCCGCGCAGGCGGGAATCTTAAAGCCTCAGTATTTAGCATTAAGATCCTAACTCTTCGGTCTGTGGCCTCACAGACCGAAACAAATATAGCGTCATTGCGAGGCTGGATATGAGCGAGCCGAAGCAATCTATTGTGTATTTATTATCAAAAAAGATTTTTCGTTTGTAGTTTAATGTTTTAACTGCATTCAAGCTTGCTTCGCAGGTGCTTCACTCCTACACAAGTCCCTCTTCGGTTCGCAATGACGAAATTAAGAAGCAAAATACTTAAACGGTTAAACTATCCCAAATCACCTGATAAACATCCGGTGCATATAGGGTTTTATCCATCGCCTTTGAAGTAACCAGAACAGGTTTAAATTTATCAGCTACATTAATGCTGCCATGCGACCCTTTCACCAGTGTAGCATCGAGTGGAATTACATCCATCACATAACGGAAGCCGGCTTTCTTTCTTAAAAGTTTATATCCTGCCCTCAATTTAGAGGTCATGAACATTTCGACAGGATCGTAGCCTGGTTTTTTATGGATATCAACCACCCTTGCATAATCGGGGGCTTTAGCGTCATCCAGCCAGAAATAATAGGTAAACCAGCTGTTTTCTTTTGCGGTAAGAATCAGATCGCCAGAACGTTGGTGATTAATGTGGTGTTTCCCCTGTTCTGCCTTATCGAGTACCAATTCAATATCAGGTACATTTTTCAATAGGGCTTTTACCTGCTCGGTTACACTTTTATCGTTGATATATACATGTGCTACCTGATGGTCGGCCACTACAAAAGCTTTCGAAGCGCCGGGATCAAGCAATTCCAGTCCTCTTTCTTCACGGATCTGGATCAAACCGTTTTCCCTGAACAAACGGTTAAGGTGGATTGGTTTATTTACAGGCGCAATACCATATTCGGAAAGTAAAATGATGCGGGCACCCCTACTTTCGTAAAAACGCACCAATTCTTCTACCACCTGATCGATTTCTTTCAGTTCTGTCCCAATTTCATCCAACTCAGGGCCAAACTTTTGCAGGCAATAGTCTAAATGGGGTAAATAAATTAAGGTAAGCGTAGGGTTGTGCAGCTTTTCAGTTTCCATCGAAGCATCTGCAATCCATTTTGTTGATTTAATATTTGCACCAGGTCCCCAGAACTGAAACAAAGGGAATTGCCCCAGTTTAGCCTGTAAATGGTCGCGTAATTCGGCAGGTTGTGAATAACAGTCGGGTAATTTACGACCATCGGCAAGGTAATTCGGACGTGGTGTTACCGAAAAATCGGCTGTTGAATACATGTTGTACCACCAGAACATATTGGCACAGGTAAAATTCGGATCTTCTTTTTTAGCCTGATCCCATATTTTTTCAGCATTCACCAGTTTATTAGATTGTTTCCAGAATTTAATTTCTGCATCTGCGTGATCGTACCATCCATTGCCCACAATACCATTCTCTGAAGGATATTTACCAGTAAGATAACTCGATTGCACAGCCGTTGTAACTGCGGGCAATAAAGGCTCTATGGTTGTTAAATGGTTCTCAGCGATATATTTCTGAAGAAAAGGCGTATGCGCCCCAATGACGGAGGCAGATAGGGCTACGATATCGATAACAACGGTTTTATGCATGTTCTATTTTTCTAATAAATTTTTAACCCAAGCCAGTTCCCTGATAATTGAATCGTTTAAAGGTGCTTTTAAAGCTGTTGRTAAAACTTCCCAGGTATAGGTTTCTACTTCTAAATGAGCGGTAAAAGGGTTATTTTTTTGCAGGTTTAATACCTCGGTAATATCCGATTGTGTAGATTGGATCAAACCCATATCTTCAACAAAAATAGGTACATGAAAATGTGCCCGCCACTCTTCTACTTCAGGATTTTCTCCCGCTGCCAGTGCATCAGCAAGGTCAGGATAACGCAACAGCGAACCATCATTTTTTCGGGCAATTACCTGATGGAGGTAAGTAGGTTCGTCAAAACGGCCTAACTGAGCCAATACGGCTGTTCTTTCCGAAACAGATGCAGGTAATTTAGCTTTCAATGCGGCACTGATCTGGATTTTTCCAATCTGAATGCCTTTCTCCTGCAGTTCATTGATAATGGCTGTATGGGGTTCGTAACCGATTGCGAAATGACAAACATCATAACACAAACGGATATGCATTTTGATCAGATTTTCTGCTTCATTGGCGTTTAAACCCGATCGATCCGAAAAATAATTTTTTCCAGTTGGTAAAAGTTCGTGTTCAAACCAGTTGATAAATTCGGGACCAGATTCGAGAAAACCATCGGGTTCTGGTTCGATATCGAGATGAATGATTTTATCTGTTTTTTTAAAGATTTTTGCTAAGCCTCCGGCAACTTCCAAAATATGTGCGCTTGCAGTAACTGTAGCTTTTTCTCTTCCCAAAGCATCCTTAAACCAAGGTTTGTAGCTTAATGGCGATGTCGAAATGCCTCCATCCATACCTTCCGGGAGTAACTGTGAAAGAATTTCTGCTAAACGGAGTGTATATTCGACGCGATCTCTCGTCGTCCAATCGGGCGCATGTACCTGATCTTTAACCCTGGTATGATGGAAACCGCCATATGGAAATCCGTTCATGGTAAAAACATATCCACCTTCCTGCTCAAGCCACAGCTTAAATGTTTCCAGGTGATTTTCTTCCAGCAATTCGATACTGGCGAGATTGGAAAGGCGCAAACCTATACCCAGCGGTGCCTCTGGCGACAATTGCGCTTTTAATACCGGAAAACTATCTTTTAACACGGCAAAATGTGCCATCCAGCTTTCGCCTGCATAAATGTTGGTACAGAAGGTTAAATGTCCGGAAGTTAATTTCATAGCTTAATGTTGAATGATAGCTGTTTGGTTGTTTAAAATTTCGGCAGCTCGTTTTAAAATGTCGGCATCAATTTCGTGAACTTCCTCTCCACTGCCAAGGCCTGTAAGTAAGGTGATGGTCAGCTCTCCACCAAGATGCTCTCTAAATTCTTCCAATCCTTGTAAAATTGGGCTATTACCTTCGGTAACCTGTAACAAAGGATGCGTTAATTCGAAACCAAGTTGCTGAATCAAAGTGATTACCCTTTGTGCATCTTCAGTGCTGATCCTGCCCGATAAATTGGAATACACAGCATCTAAGGCTATCCCCATGGCAACGGCTTCACCATGCCTCACTTCAAAATTAGTCAGATATTCTAGTTTATGGGCGCTCCAATGGCCAAAATCCAAGGGTCGGGCCGAACCGTTTTCAAAAGGATCGGCACTGCGGATATGCTCCATATGGAGTTTTGCACATTTCCAGATCTGGTAGTTCATAGCTGTTATATCCCGCTGCGCAAGCGCAACAGCATTTGCTTCCAGCCACTCAAAAAACTCACGGTCTTTAATCAGTGCCACTTTAATTGCTTCGGCAATACCTGAGCGCCAATCGCGATCGGATAGCGTGCTTAAAAATACTTCGTCGTTAAAAACAGCGACCGGCGGCGAAAAAGTACCCAAAAAGTTCTTTTTATTGAAATAATTAATTCCATTTTTCACACCAACCCCCGAGTCGTTCTGCGAAAGCACAGTACTTGGAATCCTGATGTGTTTGATACCACGGTGTGCAACAGTAGCCGCATAGCCCACCATATCGAGTACAGCGCCACCACCAATAGCAGCAACAAACGAATGTCTGTCGATACCATGAACATTGATGGCTTCCAATACCTGATCAAAATATCTGGTATCGTTTTTTACCTGTTCTCCCCCTGGGATGATCAGGATATCCTGAACCAGCTGCGTTTGAGGGTATTTTGAAAAATATGTTTTAATCTGGGTGTTAAGGTCTTTGTGTGCATTTGTTACACCTTCATCTATTACAAACAAGATCTTCTTTACTGCAACAGCCGGATTTAGGTTAACTAAAAAACTGTTCAACAGTTCATTTTCAGGCAAAAAAAGCGATGAAGTAAAGAAAACATTATAATTATATTGTACGGTAAAGGATTGATGTAAATGTTCCATATCAATTTGAGAATGTGTGTTTGATGGTTAAGTAACGGCGAATAATTTAGAAAGCCACATGGATAATGGCAATAAAGCTGCAATTATAAAAGCCAAAATCAAGGCATCGAAAGTTACGGCCCAAGCTGCATCCATCAAAATAAGTGAAATTACACCAGCTTTTACCGCCCCGCCGATATTTTTACCGATAGGCTCCTTTATTGCTTTTAAAAGTGGCCTGAAAATCATAAAGCTAAACGGAATCAGAAACAGCAGCGACCACAGCAACCTATCGTTTACAAAAGCAAAATAAGCAATAGCGCAGATCACGATTGTATACAGAAAGGCGGCCAAATATAAGTTTTTAGCATGGCCTCCATGAACTTCGCCACGGCTGGTCATGGTGATGGAAAAAATATAAATTACCGGAATAAGGGCCAAATAATAATGACTGCAAAGCATTGCTGGCACAATACTCAAACCGAGTAGCAAGTTAAATCCACGGCATAAGCCCATATTCAAGGGGCCGAAAAAAGAATGGTGTTTACCAAATTTATTATAAAGCAAAGCGAAGACGGCTACAAAAAGGGCCAATAATCCCGATGTTAAACTATTTAATGCAGCTAATGCAATACCGCCCAAAAGTAACAGGCTACCTAAAATAGTTGCATTTTTTAAGCTGATCAGCCCGCTGGGAATGGCCCGCTCCGGACGTTCTATTTTATCCAGATCGGCATCAAAAACATCATTAAAAACGATTCCTCCTCCATATAAACAGGCTGTTGATGCAGCCAAAAATACAATAGATAACCATGGAATGGAAAACCCACTGCTTAAAACGCCAGAAATGGCAATTCCTGCTAAAATATCGGCTACTGACGTAACAATATTGGCAGGGCGCGTCATGCGCAGATAGACAATTATTTTTTTCAATACTTTAGCTAATGATGATAGACGATTTATCTGTTCTTGGCTGTTGCCCACCACGCAAAATGGTATTGCCTTCGAATTTCTCGGTAAGGTCTACATTTTTTTGCGCATTAAAATCAGCTTCATCCAGCTGCCCGCTCTGTGCAAATGCAGTAATCGCATTGCGGTAAGTAACCAGCTCAATAGCCTCATCGCTTAAACCACGCATTTTCATTAAAGCAGCAGTTTTTGGTACGGCTAAAGGATCGCTGATGCCCCAATCAGCAGCAGAATTTACCATAATACGTTCTGGACCATATTGTTTTACAATTTCTACCATGCGCTCGTTACCCATTTTAGTAAACGGATAAATGGTAAAAGCAGCCCAAAAGCCTCTATCTAAAACCTCTTTTACCGTCTCTTCGTTATTATGGTCGATAATTACGCTATAAGGATCAAGGCCATGCTCCAAAGCAATATCCATACTGCGTTGTGTGCCTTTTTTCTTATCGCGGTGTGGTGTATGCACCTGAACAGGTAAACCTGCTTCTTTAGCAAGCAGAAGTTGTAATCTATAATATTTTTCTTCGGCTGCAGTTTGATCGTCAAAGCCGATTTCGCCTATGCCAACTACTCCTTCTTTATAGATAAACAATGGCAATATTTCCATTACCTGCTCTGCCAGGCTTTCGTTGTTGGCTTCTCTTGAGTTAAGACCAATGGTGCAATAATGTTTAATGCCAAATTGAGAAGAGCGAAAGCGCTCCCACCCGATCAGGCTACTGTAATAATCTCTAAAGCTATCCAATCCGGTACGTGGCTGCCCCAGCCAAAATGCGGGTTCTATCAAGGCAACAACTCCCGCATCAGCCATCGCCTGGTAATCGTCGGTCGTTCTCGAAGTCATGTGAACATGTGGGTCGAAGAATTTCATTCCCCTTACCGCACTGATATCAAACGCCTCAGGCTCCCCCATCAATGCTTTATCTCTTTCAATTGAACTACTGCAACACATATATTTCTATTTTGAATTTCTAATGGTTAAAATGAATCCCAGTTTAAACTTCCTTCTGTGAAGGCCAACTTAAGTTCAGGAAAAGTGTTAATATAATCTTTTGCCGGCTGATAATCGGACTGTGCGATAGCAAGTGCAATGGCGCGCTGTTCAATTTGGTCGTAATGCTGTAAACCGACTTTAAGGGTCTCAAAAATCTCGGCATTGATAAATTTACTAACCAGGCGCCAAAGCTGTGGGTTTACCTTTCGTTTGGCCACCCAACGTTCTTTTGCATAATCAATCAAAGTTAATGCAAGTTCCAGATTAGCCCGTTTATCTAAACCAACGATGAGCTTAATATTTTTTTCGGTAAAAAACGCCTTCAGCACCAATTGGTTCCAAGCCGCTTCATCCAGATTTTCTGAAGGATAGGGATTGTTTTCCATTATCGCTTCCAAAACCGATCCAATATTACTCCTAATCCCTTCAGCACAACGTTTTACCCAAATTTCAGGATGAGCTAAAAACGGCAGGGCCGAATACAAAGCCACCGCCTCATTCATTTCTGCCGACAGAAATAACCGATCGACGGTTGTGTAAAGTTTCTCCTGGTCTATTGAATTTAAAGTGCTCAGCAACCAAACGCGACAAAGTCTATCTATTGTCCAGTTACAAATATAACTGATTCCAGCCTCTTCTATTAAAACCTTTTGTTCTTCGTTAAGTTGAATAAGCGATTTCC
>NZ_JBFTQI010000122.1:0-10057 GCF_056398925.1 Pedobacter sp. 01T416_2 | reverse complement strand
GTTGTACCACTATAAATCAGGTCATTTTTGGTTACATCGATTACGCCAGCACCCATATCTGAATAGGTCATTACTTTTTGGTTGCCAAATCTATCTAACACATAAGGCTGTCCATTACTGTTTAAACCTCCATAATTATAGCTGTACAATGCACCTATTGGAAGACCTTTAACAGGCGTGGCTGAACTCGTAATCTGCTGTGAGGTAGTAAATTCGGTAGCTTTAACTTCCAATACCTTATTTTGGTTAAATGAAGCGGTTAATTGTGTTCTCCACTCAAATTTGTGCTGTCTTATATTAATGCTGTTTACTAAAATCTCTAGCCCTTTGTTCTCAATTGCTGCTGTATTTGCATTATACTGGTTAAAACCTGTTGTAGGATCTGAGCCATATTGTCCGAATACATCTTTGGTTTGTTTAATATAATAGTCTACAGACCCCGAAATCTTGCTCTTTAAAAAACTATAGTCCAAACCAAAATTATAGTTCTGTGTGGTTTCCCATCTCAATGATTGATTTTCCGGGCTGAGCACATCATTATAAGTTAATGGTGTACTTAAAGCTGTATTTAATCTAGATTCGAGAATTAAAAATTTACCATTGTTACTTGATGGCACGTTTCCGTTAAAGCCCGTCGCAGCCCTTAATTGTAATTGGTCTATCCAGGTTTGCTTCTTAATAAATTCTTCTTGTCCCAAGCGCCAATTTAAACCAGCAGACCATAATGGTTTATTTCTATATTTTGGGTCTACACCAAACAGATTTGATTTATCAAACCTTAAACTGCCTGTAGCTACATATTTTGCCTTATAGATATAAGTTGCCTGGCCATAGTAAGACATGAATCTTCTATCATTAGAAGTTTCGTTAAAATACTGTGTGCTACTAAACGCTGATCCAATACCAACGCTATTTATTGGAAAGGCTGGTCTGGCTGTAGCATTTAAAGCACCCATATTAATGGGTTTTACAATCAGCGATTGCCCATCGTAGCCAAAAAATGAGGTCAAGTATCCTTCACCTACGGTCTTTTTTTGTTCTGCACCCATTATTCCAGACAAGTTATGATCAGTACCAAATGCATGACTGAAGTTTAATTGCCCCCGTAGGGTATAATTGGTAATTTTTTGAGTATTTCGCCTTAAAATATCCCCTTTAGGCATATTGGTGAAAAGTGCTTTTCCTGTAGCAGGATCTCTTAAGGCCATCGAATTGATTAAACTTTTAGCTAGAAATGCATCTTCGGTCTGTAATTGATCAAACCTCACATTCTGGTTTTCATAATTCCCTCCCAAATCAAGATTAAGCCAATTGGTGATCTTGCTATTTAGTCTACCTTGAAACTTGATTAAAGAATTTTTTTGTGTGTTCTCATTGCTAGTCAGTTCCTGATAGGGATAATAAAACTGGTTGTATAACCCGGCAGCTTGTAAGGCATTATTAGTAGCTGTAGTAACAGAAGAAGTAAGATAGTCCTTTCTTGGCCCTAAAGATACAGGCAACGGATTTCCATTATCGTCGGCATAACGCTCGTAAGGGAAAATATCGCCGTAAATAGGTGTATTTGCAGTAGTGTTAATTATATTAGTGTAAGTTCCTCTAAAGTCAAAATTGAATCGAGAAGAAAACTGAAAGGTGTTCGCCAGGTTCAAGTTAAACTGTTTATTTTGTGAGCCTTTATTTACTGGTGTTTCTCCAATATAGTTCAAGCCCATCATATACGTATTACTCGGACTGCCACCACTTACATCAAAATTTACATTCTTTGCCTGTCTTTGTTGATAGAACAAACGTTGGTACTCATTTAGGTTGTCGTAAGAGCCTAATGTAGCCAACTGCTGATCTACCTGAGCCTGAGTTAATGCTGGAGTAACCACACCCATTCTTGGTCCCTTAAAAAGAATTTCTTGTGCAGGATTCATTTTATAGATACCCAAATCATACAACATAGTGTTAGGCTTAGCGATATAAAAATTATCACGTTGTAACTGCACAAATTCACTTGAAGAAATATAGTTCATGTAACTAAAATCTGGCTTATCTTGAATAGCTAGTGAGCTGTTGATCGTAAATACGGGTTTACCTAACTTACCTCGTCTTGTTTCTACAACAATTACCCCATTTGATGCTCTAACCCCATAAATAGAAGCTGCAGCCGCATCACGCAAAACAGTAACAGAAGTAATGTCGTTTGGGTTAATTGTTCTCAGGTCTACTTCTGTAGGGAAACCATCGAGTACAATTAATGGTTGCTTTACGGCATCAAAAGTAGAAACACCGCGGATGGCGAGTTCTCCGGTTTGCCCGTTATAAACCAGACCTGGAATCTTTCCTTCTAAGCTCTCCAAAAAATTTCCTGTTATCGCTGTGCGCTGCTGATACTCCTTTTCATTAATACTAGATGCCGCTCCTGTTAATTGATCCTTTTTGATCTTTTGATAACCCGTATTGATAGAAACATTAACTTCTTCAAGTTTACTCGTGCTTCGCACCATTCTTATTGATCCCAAATTAGCGCTAGCTTTAACTTCTTTCAATTCATAACCTACATAGGAAATCTCTAGCATTGCATTTTCACCAACTTTAGAAAAATTGAATTCTCCTTTATAATTTGTAATCACAATGCGTGAAGTTCCTTTAATTTTAACGGAAGCACCCACTAGCACTTCTCCGTTTTCGCCCAATACTTTTCCACTGATATCGATTTCTATAAATCGCTCTACAAGCCGCTCAAAAAAAGGTTTTTCCTTTTGTTCAATAAATATGGTTTTGTCGTTTACCGTATATTCAAGCTCCGTTCCATTAATAATCTGATTAATTACATTATTAACTGGTGTATTATTAAACGCTACATCTATTTTTTTTGAAACATCTAGCTTTTTGCTCCTCAGTAAAACATCGTATCCGGTTTGTTTACGGATTTCAAAAAACACTTTTGCAATGGTGATATTCTTCTCTTTGAGCGTTAAATTTTGCCCAAAAGTTGATGCACTAACCTGCATAAGTGTAATGATTAGCAAGAAGGCAGTTAATTTAGCTCGCATGATCCATTTTCGTTTATCAATCTCACTCATCCGCTGAAAAAGCGAATCCTTACTTAATAGTATTTTAAACATGTAGCCATAGGGCTTCCATAAAAAATTAGTATAATTTTTATACATTTGACATTAGTCTGTTATGGCGTTGTGTCGATTTTTAGAAGGATTGAGCACTTCACCAGGTTTAAGAAATTTGTTTAATCAATATTTCTGAATGCAGCTAGAAAGGGCTTCGACCACGAATCGAGGCTCTTTTTTGCATCAAATCACCATACCCTTCAAGGTCCTTGTTTCTGATTTTTCATGTATTTTGGTTGTTTAGGTTTATCAATAGATTTTGCCTTTGTTTATAAGATTCAAACCGTTAGTTGTTAATCACTTTGAAAGGTTTTGTTAAACTGTTGATTAGTGAGTTATTTCTTTAAGCTAATCGTAACCACATCTTTATCAATTTTAAATGTTGCAAGGCCACTACGTTCTAATACATTAACAAGGCTTGATATTGTTTCATACTTGCTAATTGTACCAGAAATGATTTCGCTTTTTAATTTAGGATCTTCATATATTACTTTTACGTTATACCATCTCGCAACACGTTTCATGATACTTTCTAGATTCTCTTTGTTGAACATAAAAAATCCTTCCTTCCAATCCACAAAAAACTGAGCTTCTACATCCACTATTTCCATTTTAGTTGCAGAATTAATTGCTTGTTGGTTTGGCTTTAAAACTTTAATTATCTTATTTTTTCCAGTAATTTTTATCGAACCCTCCAGTAGAGTTGTACGTGTAAGGATTTCGCCAGCATAACTATTAATATTAAACTGTGTTCCTAAGACTTCAACTTCTTGGCGCTCTGTTTTTACAATAAATGGATGTAATTTATCTTTGTTTACATTAAAATACCCTTCACCAGAAAGTTCCACCATTCGTTTTTTCTTTTTTGTAAAAGAAGTTGGATACTTTAAGCTAGATGCTGAATTTAGATACACCACAGTTCCATCGGGTAACCTCACCTGAGTTTGTTCTCCATTTGAGGTTTGTAGGGTATTAAATCCACTGCTAAACGCACTTTCGCGATCATTAATGGTGTATATAATTTGTCCATCAGCAGTTTTAGAAATACTTATCCCTGGTTCATTTGCAAGCACACCTGTTTTCTTGTCTGAGATATAGATTTTTTTTCCATTGGCCAAAGTCAAGATTGCGCCATTTTTACCTGGGCCTTTATCTGCAATTTGTTCAATCCCATTAAAATGGGCTATATTTCTAAAATACCCTATTCCTGCACCAAATATCACCATTATAATAGCCGCAGCAGCAATTCGAGGCCATAATGAAACTCGTTTTGTTGGTTTGATTTTTAACAATATCGCTTCAAACATGCTTTTGTTTAAGCTGTTTAAATCTTTAGCAAATTGCTCGGGGATAAAAATCTCTTTATCCTGATC
Source organism: Pedobacter sp. 01T416_2 (assembly GCF_056398925.1). Classification (NCBI taxonomy): domain Bacteria; kingdom Pseudomonadati; phylum Bacteroidota; class Sphingobacteriia; order Sphingobacteriales; family Sphingobacteriaceae; genus Pedobacter; species Pedobacter sp. 01T416_2. Next base: position 5,568 of record NZ_JBFTQI010000122.1, on the reverse strand, counting down.
AGCATTATACCATGCTGCAAATTCCTTTGTTTCTTCTGATGTAATTGATCCATCCTTCCATCTGGAAGCCAAGTGTTTAAAGCGATCTGGCGTATTTAACTTCTCCATATATAAAGGTTTCTATATATAAGTCAGCTAAAAACAAGTTATCCCTTGCTTGTAAAAGGAAATAAATTAAAGAAGTGTTAATAGGAAGGTATTTAGACCTGTTTTGAGCGATTTTATTGCTTTTGTTAAATGGCCTTCAACCGTTTTCTCAGAGATCCCGAGTTTTTCGGCAATTTGCTTTTGGGAATGTCCACCGTCTCTACTCAAAACAAATACAAGTCGGCACTTTTCTGGCAATTCCGCAACGAGTTCGGCAAGTCTATCTTTCAATTCCATAAACGCTAACCATTGTCGAGTAGAATCGTCAATATCAGAAATACGAAGATTATCCAAATAAATTTGATGGTTATTTTTTTTGTCCAACACATTAATTACTCGATATTTTACAGAAACCGCAAGGTAACTGCTTAGTGCTCCCCTAATCTCCAATTGTGTTCTGCGGTTCCAAAGGCTGATAAATATATTTTGTACAATTTCTCGGGCTTCCTCAAGATCGCCGATTTTATTTGCAGCAACAGTAAAGAGCTTCTTCCAGTATCGGTTGTAAATTTCAGTAAAAGCAAGTTCATCGCCAGTTTTTAACAAGCTGATTAATTCTGGCTCTGAAAGTTTACTGTGTCTATTCATACGTTAAAATCCTGTCTCAGGATAATAGTAGACTGATCAAATCTAAAGAAATTATCTCATTATCCTATAGTTATGAGGCTCAAAAGCTTCTTTCCTGTACTAATCGATCAATTTATAACCTTGTCCCCTGATATTCAATATTTCTACATGAGTATCTTTAACAAAGTATTTGCGCAACCTGCTAATGTATACATCCATACTTCGGGCATTAAATATATTATCGTCGCCCCAAAGCTTTAATAATGCAATATTTCTATCTAGTATGCTATTTTTATGTTGTAACAACAGCGCCAATAAATCAGCTTCCCGTTGAGATAATGCAATTGTTGAATTTTCAAACATCAACTCCAACTTTTTGTGGTTAAACTCATAAGGTCCTATCTTATTTGACACTTCCAGTACTGGAGAGTTGGTTATTATGCCTGGAATTTTTCTGCGCATCATGCTTTTTAGCCTAAGTATTAGCTCTTCCATGCTAAATGGCTTTTTCATGTAGTCATCTGCCCCAGCCTCGAATCCCTTTAATACATCTTCTGTTTGAGACTTTGCCGTTAGAAAGATAGCAGGAATAAATTCATCTACTTTGCGGATATCTTGAAGCAAAGAGATGCCATCCTTTCTGGGCATCATAATATCAATGATGCAAATGTCTGGCTTTAGCTGATTGAACATGCTCCAACCCTCAACACCATTCTTAGCAATCTTGATTTCAAAGCCTCYTTTACCAAGTGTTTCAGCAATAATCATTGCCAGAACATCTTCATCCTCAACCAATAGTACTTTAATTTTATCCATAGATAGGGAATTTTAGGATAAAAGTTGTTCCGACACCTTTACTGCTCTTTACGTCGATCTTTCCATTCAAAGCAGCAACAAGCTCCTTAACATAGTTTAGCCCTAGTCCGTATCCCTTTACGTCATGAATATTGCCCGATGGCACCCTATAAAATTTATCAAAGATATAGGGCAAATACTGTTCATCGATCCCTTTTCCATCATCCTTTACTTCCAGTTTCCAATGATGATCTGTTAGTGCAGCAATTATATTAATCTTTACCTGTCCTTCTGTATACTTAATAGCATTGTCTGCCAGATTGGTTAGCACGGTGTGGATAATATACTTATCTGTATTAACATACGCATTAAGAGGCAGATTATATTGGATTGAAACATGATCATGGACAGAAAACTCGGCTATTGTTTTATTAATGAGTGCCAGAAGATCTACCTGTTCTATATTTACTTGTTTATCACCATGCTCATACCTGGTGATATCTAAAAGCCGATCAACATTACTATCTAATTTATCCAAAATAGCAGTATTGATCTCAAGATAGCGAGAAGTTATTTCTGGATCTGAAGATTCACCGAATTTATGAAGAGCCTCGTGGGTCGACTTCAGAATAGAGATCGGGGTACGCAGTTCATGGGCTATATTGCTAAAAAAATCATTCTTCATAGAATCCAATTTCATCTGTCTTCGAATAATGATCCACATATAATAAAGACTAGCAGCAGATAAAAAAATCAATAACAAAGAAATTAAAGCTGGGGCCAAGATTCGCAGCAATAAATATTGACCCTTATTGGTGATATTTACAACAATAACATCGCCATCATTAGAAAAGCTTACAAATACGGCAGCCTTATTAAGGGGTAGTGTTTTTTGTTTCTTGAGCAAAACAAGCTTGAACGAAACATCCAAGTTGTTCTTTTGGAGCTCTCGCTGTAAGAACGAACTTAACACTTCAATTTTCAACGGTTTGCCAAAATTTCGGGCTATTAGCGTAGTAGTTGCCAATTTCATTTGCGCGACATCTGGAGGGGTGTTTTGAGAATTTGGAAACCTAACTATAACTCCCTCTCCTGCTGGGGCTGTTTCGAGCCACCTGTCACGTTCAGCGGGAACTCTCACAACCCCATTGATTTTTGAAAGAGAAGGTGAATCTGTCTTAAAAACAATCTGAGGGCCAATCTCTTTTAACAAATAAGCGCCAATGCTTCGTTCCAATGAAAAAGTTACCGAACTATAAAAATTACGTTCTTCTGCCTTATAAGAATTATATACCCAGTATACCTGAAACACAATAATTCCTGTTATTGTTATAATAGCCAACAACCATACAAAATGCATTCTTTTCCTCATGTAAATTATATTTCTTTCTGTAATGCCGTATTCAGTAATGTAAAGATACCTAATTATAGGCAGCCGAACAGTAGAGTTAACACTAGTTAACACTAGTTAAGACAGGGTTAACATAAACTACAAGCACCACAAAGTAGTTTTGCTTATATCAAAATATAAAATAAATTTAAATTTAAATTCACATGAAAAATTATTTAATGTTAATAACCCTGTGTTTAATAGCTAGCCTTGCTAGCGCCCAGGGAGGAATGCGCAAAGAAGACATATTCCCAAAAAATGCAAAATACTTCGTTAAAGGAGGAGCAGAAATACCTTACGCAAAGATTGATAGTGTTATGCAGTCCTGGGGGGGGAGGTTTCAAATGGAGAAGCGTACAGAAGGCAATGAACAACGCATCTATTTGGTAAAAGTTGACACCTCGAAGATGAACCAACGACAAGAACAAATGGAGCAAAAAAATGAGATGATGGCAAAAGAGACTACGGGAAAAACTGCACCTCCCTTTGAACTAAGTGACATTAATGGAAAAAAATACGCGTTGCAAGATCTGAAAGGAAAAGTGGTTGTACTTAACTTTTGGTTTGCGGCTTGCGTACCATGTCAACATGAAATGCCTGAACTCAATAAATTAAAAGAAAAATACAAGGGCAAGGATGTTGTCTTTCTTGGCATAGGAAATGACAATGCTAAGGAGATTAAGGAATTCTTAAAAACAAATACCTTCAATTACACACTATTGAGTGATGGAAATAAAACAGCCCGTGATTATAAAGTTTCCTCATATCCAACTTCAATAGTAATTGACAAAAGTGGCGTAATCAAATATTCGCAAATTGGCGGAGAGAATATCGCTGAATCTTTAACAAAAGAAATTGATAAACAGCTCTAGTCTAATAAACTACCTTATATTCTACTTCATAAAAAAGGTGTATCATAATCAGAGAACACTAAAAAAGTCTTTTTAAATATTTGAAGTCCAAAAAGAGCAGAAAAAACTATGGTTATCTGCTCTTTTTTTATACCAAAAAAAGCATCCCTAAAGCCATTATTTTCAGAACAAAGACAAAACTCCATGTGGCCAAAACAGAAAATGGCGATCTGCAAACCCTTAATGGCACCATTCACATGCTTGATTATATGGCGCAGAAACCTATGATACTTCATGCGAAAGTCCATATCAAAAAATGTCCAGGCAGCAGCCAGATCATTGTCTTCTACAAGCTTTCCCCTAAACCATTCACAGCTGTGATATGGCTGAAGCTGAATGCACTATGGGCGGGTTTTAAATGTTCGGGATAGTTATTTCAGAAAAATGAAAAATATGGCAAAATGCTCATGGGCAGAACGGCATCCTTTTGATACAAAAGATATAGCGGATTGCACGGCCTTTAAAGCCTTAATCTACATATACGATTAGGACTAGTCCTGATTAGCATCAGCTTCTAAAATACATTGGATAAGATATCACATTGGATATATTCGTTGTCTTATTGTCATAGTAAAGAAAATTCGGTAAATTGTATTATTGAAATAGAGGGTTGAGTCTGATTGAAAATTAACTTACTAAACATTTAAAACAAAAAACATGAAAAAATTATTTTCTCTGGTAGTTCTTTTGGGGTTTTATATTAGTCTGTGTGTTGCCCAGACTACCGCACCTGCACAGTCAGGTTCAGCGAAAAGTAAAAAGGAAACCAAAGCTAAAACTAAAAAAGAAGCAACATCAACTGGTGCAGCGAAATTAAAGAAGGACGGTACGCCTGACAAGCGTTATGCTTCTAAAGCAGGATCAGCGCTTGCAACAAGTAAAACTGCACCAAGTTCCAGTGCCAGCGGTGCGAAACTAAAGAAAGATGGCACCCCTGACAAGCGTTATGCTTCTAAAGCAGAAGCAGCTCCTGCAACAAGTTCAAACGCCAGCGGGACGAAATTAAAGAAAGACGGCACGCCGGATAAACGTTATGCTTCTAAAGCAGAAGCAACTCCTGCAACAAGCAAAGCTGCACCAAGTGGAAATGCCAGCGGTGTGAAACTAAAGAAAGATGGCACCCCTGATAAGCGTTATGCTGGTAAAACAACAGCTCCAGTAGCAAATGAAGTTGCACCAGTTCCAAACACCACAGGTTTGAGACTGAAGAAAGATGGCACGCCGGATAAACGTTACAGTGCCAGCAAAGAAAAAGCAGCACCTGTAGCACAAGCTGAAACGCCAGCGGTTAAAAAGCAAAACGCTCCGAACACAGCTGCTACAAAGAGCTATACACCCACAGTAGACAGAACTTTAGCAGGCCCCAATGGAGAGGAAATAATAACAGGTCCCCGTGGTGGAAAATATTACATCAACAAAAATGGTAATAAAACCTATCTCAAAAAACAATAGTTTAATTTCATTAGCTGATTAATAAAAACTAAAGGCCCCTATCCAGATTGGACAGGGGCCTTTAGTTTGGGTATTCTATTGTTATTAAAGTTGAAGAAAAAGGAGTGCATACGACATGGAGCAGCTCGGATTGGTAGGTGAACAATACCATGCCTTTGGTCATGAGCGCGCTCTTCAGGCTTAAATTCACATACGATTTTCTCTTTAACATCTTCGTCTAATCGCCCCCAAGGTTTCCTGGTTGCAATTTTTGTCTTGTCTTTGCTTTTTGTTGCCATTTTTCTGTTTTTAATGAGAAGCTATAGC
>NZ_JBFTQI010000121.1:0-10160 GCF_056398925.1 Pedobacter sp. 01T416_2 | reverse complement strand
GCATTAATGTAAACAGGCTGCAGAAAGGCCATTACCTGACTCAAAAAATATCGGGTTGTATTTTTCTGAATTTCTGCAGGGAATGGTTGTCCATAAATTAAGTTTATCTTATTCTCTTTAAGCAAGGGAATAAGGTCTGATTTAAGCACCTTACCGTAACGCTGCTGCTGTTCCGAAATAAGCAAATTGGCCGTATTGRGCAAATTATCGTCAATCTGGATATCGTTGTCTTCCTTATTGCTCAATTTCTCTAAAGCGAGTAAGACCGGCATCCTTACGCGATAAAACTCGTCGAGGTTGGAAGAGAATATCGACAAAAACTTAATGCGTTCTAAAAGTGGAACGGTACTTCGCTCGGCTTCCATTAAAATACGCTCGTTAAACTTTAACCAGCTTAAATCTCTATTAAAAAAAGAGGTTTCTACTATCTGTTCCATTAAAGTTTACCGTAAGCTGCGTAAGCAATTACAAATGCAAATACTGCTGCAATTAAACCAAACATGAAAATATTGTAAGCCAGGCGGATCAGTTTATACTTTCTGCCCAAAACTACGCCTTGCGAGTATACGTCGGTGATTAAGGTACCATATAAAAAGTCTTTATCGTTCATCACTTTAATCATACCATCGGTATAACTGGGTAAGCTCATTTTATAAAAGTTACCAAAAAATAATAAGTTTACTTTTTTCTTATCCATATCTTCCTGCGTAAACTCTCCCTTGGGGATAGACGGGCGTGTTGATAAAATAGAAACCACCACACAGGTTAAACTCACTATTAACAAAATAAATGTGGGGATAATCAAGTTGCCATGGTCTTCCAATCGCCTAAGCAACAAACTCACGATCAAGGAAAGCATGATCGAATTTACGGTGATCAGGATATGCGCTTTATTATCGGCCATATCACTCAGGCGCTGGTTGTTGGCTGAGGTAATCCTAAACATCGTTTCGATCCCTTTATCGGGACGATCGTCTTTGTCTTTCTTTTTTTTATCCTTCTCTTTCACAATGACAGGGGCAAAGTTTAGGGGCTCTGCCAATTCGGCACTAATTTCCTCCTGCGATGTTAGTTTACTTTTCAGTTTGCTGATATTCTTCTGTTTCTGATCGCTCAACAACAGATTGGCATAATCGGTATGGTAATGATGTGATTCCATAAACTGGATATCTTTTTTACGCCAATCTAATTTACTGATATCTTTTTTATAGATCAGTTCATTTTCCTTGTGCATCAATTTCCCTTTTGCGCGGAAATCGGGCAAACCTAAATGGAACAGATCTGCATCGCAAATGATTTTATCAATTTCATTTTTAGGGTTCTGAGGAATTTTAGTGGCCAATATTGCGCTTTTAACATGGTCACGGATTTCTTGATTGACCTGATGTTTCGCTAAAAAATTATCAGCCAGTTCTGCTCCTTTTGCTTCGTGGTTTAGTGCATCTTCGAAATATCCCGTATCGTGAAAATAGGCCGCAACGGTTACAGAGAAAAAATCCTGTTCATTAAGCTGATAATGATTGGCAATTTGCTGCGCAGCATTTACCACTTCTTGTGTATGTTCCAGGTTATGATAAACCAGGCGAGGATCGTTATGGGTATGGAAGTAATCGCCAACGTGCTTTTCTACATCTTCCTGCAATTTTTTATAGTTCATGAGTGTATTCGGGGTTGCGGTAATTTAATATGACGATGGAAATGCATTTCTTGAAAATGTTTAAAGCTGAAAATTGTATTATTTTTTTATGATTATAAAATTACGCTAATTTTTTAAAAACAATGCTGATCTCCCCTTAACAATAATAATGCCTTGTTTATTTTACAATTAGATTTAGAAATGATTGAGTTTAGCACTATAATCTCCTGCGACTAGGTTATTTCTTGTTAAAAAAAGATTATAATCTGATATAAATAGGACATTCATTAGCTTCAGAAAATTCTAATTTGCACTTATTAGCTTGTAGTTGATAAGCAATAGTATTTTGAGTTGGCATTAATAACCTAAACCTGAATGATAGCAATTATGGTATTTATAATTGTTAATGCATTTTAACGCTTACAAGTTGGTTTGCTTATTCTAAAAACTGGCCTCGAATTTTACAAAACCAAATATAAAAGATACAAAACACTATACACTACCCAAAATTTCCCGAATAAATAATGAAAAGAAAAACTACTTTTTTTTTACTCTCAATGGCAATCGGCTTAAACAGCTTAGCGCAGAAAACGATAGAAATTGCTACAAAAAACAATGTACTGATCTTAGAAACAGATCGTGATAACACTTTATTATCGACATACCTGGGCAAAAAATTAGATAATGCGGGCGAATACCCAAGTATACAAGCATTAGATAAATACAAACCCGGCTCTGATGACCTTTTAAATAAACGCGAAGCTTACATTGCTTCCGGCTCGCTTAATTTATTAGAACCGGCATTAACCGTAACCCATGCTGATGGGAACAAATCTACTGTATTAACATTTTCGGATGTAAAAATCGAACAGCTGGATCAGAACAGAAAATTAACCAGTATTATTCTTAAAGATTTAAAATACAACTTTCAGGTTACTTTAAAATACCTGGCTTATTTTAATGAAAATGTAATTGAGCAATGGGCCGAAATTGAACATAGAGAAAAAGGCACGGTAGTATTAAACAAATATGCTTCGGCAAATCTTACCCTGAGTGGAAAAAAATTCTTCCTTAAAAACCAATATAGTGGTGCTACACGCGAAATGCGATCAGAAGAACAGCAATTGTTGCATGGCATAAAAACCATCGATTCGAAACTAGGAACCAGAACAAACCTCCTTCATTCTTCTTCGTTTATGGTTTCGATAGATCAGCCTGCGACTGAGGATACGGGCGAAGTAATTGCCGGATCATTAGCATGGACAGGAAACTTTAAGCTGGATTTTGAAACTTTCGACGAATATTACCTCCGCGTAACTGCCGGGATTARTAATTTTTCGTCGAACTATACTTTAAAGGCTGGCGAAAACTTCATTACACCCCGCTTTATTTATACTTATTCATCGGCAGGAAAAGGTTTAGCCAGTAGAAATTTGCATGACTGGGCCAGAAACTATCAAATATTAGATGGAAAGGGTGAAAGATCTACCATACTAAACAACTGGGAAACCACTTATTTCGATTTTAATGACGAAAAACTAAACGAATTAACAAAAGATACCAAAAAGTTAGGGGTTGATGTTTTTTTATTGGACGATGGCTGGTTTGGAAATAAATATCCACGCAATGGATCTACTTCTGGCCTGGGAGATTGGCAGTATAACAAGCAAAAGCTAAAAAATGGAATCAGTTCATTAGGCAAAGAGGCCACAGCAAGCGGTGTAAAATTTGGTATTTGGATAGAGCCCGAAATGGTGAATCCTAAAAGTGAGTTATACGAAAACCATCCCGATTGGATTATCAGACAGCCTGAAAGAAAAGAATATTACATGCGTAACCAGTTGGTGCTGGATCTAACCAACCCTAAGGTTCAGGATTTTATATATAAAACAGTAGATGATCTTTTTAAGGAAGTGCCAGAAATAGCCTTCATTAAATGGGATTGTAACTCCTTAATATACAATGCAAATTCTCCTACCTTAAAAAATCAGGATCATTTTTATCTTGAATATATCAGGGGATTAAACGGCGTATTGGAGCGGATTAGAAAAAAATACTCTAAAACACCAATGATGCTGTGTGCCGGAGGTGGTTCGAGAGTAGATTATGCCGCATTACAACATTTCACCGAATTTTGGCCTAGCGATAATACCAATCCCTACGACCGCATCTTTATTCAGTGGGAATATTCGTATTATTTCCCTTCTATTGCTGTAGATAACCACATTACCGATATGGGTAAACAGCCTATTAAATTTAAAACAGATGTGGCCATGATGGGAAAACTCGGTTATGATGTACGTGTAAATGAGTTAAGTAAAAATGATTTACTTTTTAGTCAGAATGCCGTTAAAACCTATAATGGCTTTAAAGATATTATCTGGCATGGTCAGCAATACCGCTTACAGGATCCTTACGAAAATAAAATAGCTTCAATTGCTTATGTAAACGAAGCAAAAGATCAGGCTATTGTTTTTAACTATCATGTGGCCACCCTTTTTACTAATGGTGTGATATTACCAATTAAACTTAAAGGATTAGACCCTGTTAAAAGATATAAAATTGAAGAAATTAATCTATACCCTGGTGCTAAATCGCCAATTGACAGTACTAAAGTTTACTCTGGCGACTTTTTAATGAAGGTAGGCTTTAATCCAGAAGCAAATGCTTACAGAACCAGCGTGGTTTTAAAGGTCCAGGCGATATAAACTGTTTAAAAACATAAGCTCTAGATATTAAGGGTGGCTTATCGCCTCCCTTTTTTTGATTAAAAATCGATTTCAACTCACATGCTGTCATGTTGAGCCTGTCGAAACACCTTCAAGAGTATTTAAACGGGTCCTTCGACAGGCTCAGGATGACAAATCTATATTTATGATACAACCTCTTTTTTAAAATTAAATACTTTTTGTTCTTGCTTATTTACCGCAAGAGATTCAGATTCAAATCAGTACTATTCTTTTTCTGATGAACTATTTTACTGCATAATCAAAAGCCTTAAACTTTTGAAAAACATTTGCTGCACAGCCCAGTAAACCTGCTTTATTGCCCAACTTAGCAGCAACTACCAATTCATTACCAGGTGCAATAGGCACTGCTAAAGTTTTAATTCTTCTTTCAATCTCGCGAACATAGAAGGCACCAGATTCGCTTATGCCTCCACCAATTACAATTTTTTGCGGACTAAATACATTTATAAAACTAATAATGCCAGTAGCTAGGTAATCGAAATGCGATTCCATAGCTTCAACGGCATATTCTTCTCTCGCAAGATATTTCTCTACCATATATTTACCATCAATCTCTTCTGGTGAATTAGGGTGGATAGACTGATAATGGTTAAGCAGGGCGGATACCGACGCATAAGCTTCTAAACAACCGCGACCTCCGCAGGCACAGGCAACCCCACGGTGTTGTACAACAATATGCCCTAACTCTGTACCTCTATTTCTAAATCCTCCGTAAAGCTTGTTATCAATCATCACAGCACCACCTATTCCAGTTCCTACGGTAAGGAAAACCACATCACTACAATCTTTGGCCGCACCGTAAGTCATCTCTCCTAGCCCCATTAAATTGGCATCATTATCCATTACAATATTATAACGTGTTACTTCTTGCAGGATTTCGCCTAAAGCCAATTGTTTAAAGCCAGGTAAATTATCAGCACCGGCAATAATCTTATTGTTGTAAATAATCCCCGGAAAACCTATGCCTACCCCCAGAATAGGGTTTTTAATTTTTTTAGCACAGGAATTGATCGCTTCTACAATGAGCGCAATAATTGCACCTTGTGTTTTCGCATTTTTTAGCGATACAATAATGGAATATAAAATTTCGCCATTTTGGTTTACTACTCCACATTTGAGTGAAGATCCACCCACATCAATTCCGATAGCATACGATTGTTCCATATTGAAATTATTTAAAGTAATCATATACCAAACCTAGTTTAAATCTCATTTGCATTGCTTTATTGGACATGTTTTTCAATAACATTTTATTATTCGAATCTAATATAGACTAAAAATGGAATTCGATAAACTCTACCCGTTAGATTTCAGTCCAAAACCTTTAAATATTGATTAAAAAGAGAAATAAACACTTAACAGTAATCATTTTTAGGCAACACAGCCATAAACGTAATGCTTTTAAGTGTGAGGAGTGCAGCTCGGCCCTTATGCAGTTTGGGGCACGCAGCTACTAAATTCTTCATCACTAAGCAGTTTTCTACCTACTGTATTACCTATTGCTTAAAAACAACCCAACAAGCTAGCTATATAGCAGTCTCCTTTTTTAGAAAAACTACAAATATCTTTTTCTCCAAACCTGCATCATATATACATTTATTTCCCATTGATCGGCAACTGGAAGGTTGGTAAACGGAATGGTTGGCATATAACTGGGCGGGYCAAATTCAGTTAACATGGTCAGGATTTTACCTTGTTGTTTTTTTATGGCAACAACCTTGTCCCACCAGGCAAAATGAGCTTCAACCGCTTGTTTCCATTCCGGCGCTCTCGGATCGCTTACCTGTGGTCCTTCTGCATGGCCAACCCTGGAGTGAACATGATCGGTACGTGAAATGGCAAGTGCCACGGTTTCTGGTTGGTCTTCGAGTAAACTTTCGCTCACATTACACCAATGAGAAATATCGAGGGTTAGCCTTAAATCAGGGTTTTGCTGTAAATATTGTAATGATGCCGGAGCTGAATAAAGCATACGAGACCGATGAGTTTCATGATAAATTGGAACTCCTGTTTCTTTGGCATACTGAACAGTAAAATCAATGAATTTTTTGTTGTCCTGGTATTGAAAAAAATCTTTTCCCGAGTGAACATTTATATACAATGGTTTTTGATATTGATGTTCAACAGCTTCGCTAAGTACTTTTTTAAAAGTTGCAAAGTGCGGTGCTGGAAGGGCTTCATCTCCACGGCAAAGAAAACCAACTTCTAATTGATATTTTTTTAACGCTTTAAATAACTCTTCTGCAATTTCTGGCGACCATAAGATTTCTATTCCATCATAACCCGAATCTTTTGCCTTTTTGCAAAAATCAGTTACCGAGCCATTAAAGCCCCAATAAGGCGCCATGACTTTTAAGGCGAAACCATTTGTCCATTTTTCAGATCCTAAAGAAGGTGCACTAAATGTTTCCATTGGTTTTAAAAATAAAGCTGATGTGAGTGCCATGCTACCGCCTATAAAATTGCGTCGGTTATATTTCATTTGATATATATTACGGATTCAAGTTACACATTTTTAGTTTTTAAAGAATTTAGTTCATATTAAAAGGTGATTTCATTAATAACCAATCAATCAGCAAGCATAACCATTATGGAACAAAAAAGCCCTTCAGAATACGCTGAAGGGCTGTGTTAATAACAGGATGTTTTTCCAATGATTTCTACCATAGCTCGCTTAATTACGAACTTAAAACATCTATTATCGAATCCGGTAAACGACCTGATGTGCCTCCCACTGTGCGGGTACTTCGAGTTTGTTCGCCAATTTATTAAGTATTCCCGCAGGTACAATAGCTGTTCTATTTTTATTCTGAAGATGCAAATGTTGGTAAGGCACTTCGATATAGACAATACTTATTTTTGCCTTGTAAATACTAAACAGATCAATTAACTGCGTGCGCATCTGGCTCGTAGTATTAGTAGCATTCCAAACAAATGCCTGCTGTTTACGCAAATAAACCCTGGCTTGCTCTTTTGCTTCTTGTATTACCCTCCCATTACCTGCTTTATCCGTTGGAGATATTCCCTTTTCCTTACGGATACCGTCTAAAGAGATTATCGGCCAATCTGCGTAATGTGTTTTAATATAGGTGTCTTTTCCGGCACCAGGCAAACCGCTCATTAAAATAACTTCCGTTACTGGTTCATCAAATGGGATGTAATCTAAATAAGCATCTTCATGTTGCATAAAATACATTTGCGCAGCATTTGATTTAAACCGATAGGAGTTTCCCCAGCATTCGTTTTCCTTACAAAATTCTTCGAAGCAAGCTATACGATATAACATCTCTTCTTGATCATCACAGATACGTCCAAGCATATCTACTTTTGCCAATAAACATAACCATTGCAGATTAACTTCCATGCTTGCTYTAACTAAAACTTTCACAGGATCAGTTTTTTCAAATAACCAAATTGGCAAACCATGGTGCCTTACCAGCCCTACAATTTGTTCACGAATGGCAAAAGGCGCTGGTTCATCCTGATATAGTAATTGCCTTGCAAATTGAGCTCCTTTACGCGCATGTCCTTTTGAGGTAATGCTTCCATCTGTTTCAAAAACAGTTGTACTGTACTTTTCAACATCGTGCAATAAAGAAGCTGCCCATAAAATTTCCTGATCCTGTTCAGATAATGATTTAAAAGCAGGTTCATTTTGTAAAGCRGTTAGCACCATTTGCGTATGTATGGCCACATTACCTTCTGCATGATAGCGTGAATCTTGTTGAACGCCTGCCATGCGTTTTACCCAATCAAAGMGAATTTCAAGATCCGCCCACTGTTTATTTTCACTTAAGGCCCACATGCTTACCTCCTTCATTTAGCAGTGATGCACGTTTCCAGCTTCTGGTCCAATGCTCGTCAGTTTTAACATGCCCCTTGCGTACGTATTTGAACACGTTTTGGGCAAAATCATCAACGGTATACCCATCGGCATTCCTGCTAACAATTCCCTCCATAGTAACCTGGGTTTTATCGTAAACATCATAGGTATCAAATTTACCTGTCCCCTTTACCAACTCGAGTATTTCTTTTTCGAACTGTTGTTGATTTTCCGGTTTTTGTTCTATTTTAATTACAGGAACAGTTGGCAGATCTAACATATTTGCATAAAACTGCGTTTCTTCCCAACTTAACCAATGGTCGAATTCGCGGATACCGAATACATAAAAATGATGTTCGAGCTTGCGATATTCAATAGAATGAATAGCATATAAGTTCTCTACGAAGATTTCTAAGTCYCCTAAATCATGTTTCGCAAGTTGCCAAAAACGTCTAAGACTTTCTGTCCATGGTGATGTAGTTGGAGCCGCGTGCGAGCGAGCAAACACGCCGTGTTTAGACAGGCAATTATTCTCGCCATCGAGTTTTTCGGTGTGTATAAGTGTAGGAATTTTTTGTAAATATTCCCAATAGTCGTGCTGTATCCTGTCATCGCTAGTTGTTCCCGGCGAAAACGGGTAGTGATAAGTACGACCATATTTTTTTGAAATAGCCATATTGTAATAAGTAAAGTAAAAAATAAATAGTAATTACTCCCTCCCCAGGTGGGAAAGGTCATTCAACATTTATATGCAAATGATATTACATGACACAAGACTTAAATAGTTCGTTTGGCAACAAAAGTAATAAAACTAATTTAGTTTCTTTTAACTAAAGAAATGTTATTTAAGAAGTTAACAAAAAAAATCCATTTTTCTTTAGCGAAAAATGGATTTATGTTCTTCCAATATTTAAACTGATGAACTAGAGGAATAAAGAAGTTTAGAAGTCTTAAAACAATTTAAATCCGACAGATAGATTAAACAAACCGCTTTTTTCATTCAGGCCTTTATTAATTTTTGTAAGGCCACTGCTGTATCTGGCATCAATACTGATGTTGCCAATATCTACCCCGGCATTGATCACTCCACCGAAAGTAAGCTTTTTATAATCAAAGCCAACCGGCCCTTTTGCTTCGTTAAGGGTATAATTAACATCGGGCCCCACAGAAACCCTGAAATTTAAGGCTTCGGTATCAATCAGTTTGTAGCCCACCATAAGGGGCAAATTAAGTTGGTTAAATTTTGGGGTATAAGTGCTAGCTGCATAAACATATGAACTCTTAAAGCTAACATAGTTCAATTCTGGTTGAAAATATAATGATTTACCAACCCGGGCAAATACTCCAAAATTATAACCCACCTTTCCTTTTTTATCTGTTATGGCATTTAAACTTGTTGGCAATGTTCCATAGTTTACACCAGCTTTTACACCAAATACAACATCAGCATCTTGTGCTTTTGCCACTCCTGCTGTAATAACGATAACAGCAACTAATAAATAAAACTTGTTGATTTTCATACTTTTTTGTTTTTAAATAATTGAATATTTATTGTGTTTTGAAAGTATGACAACAACGTTTGTATTTACCCCTATGCCCAATGTCATTTATTTTTATGGAGAAAACAAATAACATTTGTCCTTCGACAGGCTACCATTGACGTTATTTTACAAACCGCTATTAATCAGCATTTTAATCACTTTTACATTTCCGTCCAGCTAGGCCAT
This sequence comes from Pedobacter sp. 01T416_2, assembly GCF_056398925.1. Lineage (NCBI taxonomy): Bacteria > Pseudomonadati > Bacteroidota > Sphingobacteriia > Sphingobacteriales > Sphingobacteriaceae > Pedobacter > Pedobacter sp. 01T416_2. The sequence goes on along the minus strand of NZ_JBFTQI010000121.1, from coordinate 224 downwards.
AGCACGGTATCTCCGTTCTACTTAAACCCGGCCTAACAAATTTTTCGGGCTGCACTGTCCTAGCCGCACAACTGTCTTCAAAAGAAAACGGCGAAGCCCTCATGAATGCAGCTGAAAACTATAATACAAAATGAATAAATTTTCAGCCGGCATTTTTTGTTTTTTCATAGGCCTTTATGTTTTCAACGGCATTCAAGCTAGCTATGCTGGTCTTTTTGATGCCA
>NZ_JBFTQI010000120.1:0-10252 GCF_056398925.1 Pedobacter sp. 01T416_2 | reverse complement strand
ATACGAAATGGCCGGTAACGATACCTTAAAACGTTTCCAGCATATGCTTTTGCCGGTTTTTGGTTTTGTGCTTCAGGTAGAAAATGAGTTTCTTTCTGGCAGTGTTAGCCATCAGGATCTGGTGGAAATTCTTAAATCTGGAAATAAAAATGATTTCAGAAATGGAATGTACGAACATCTAAAGCCTCATTTCGATCGACTTGAGGCACTAAAGAAAATAAATTAAGTTTTTATGTACTACATATTAATTTATTAATTACATTTGTTTTATGCAAGTCTGATTAGGCTTGCACTAACCAAATTAATTTTTTTAAGTTATGTTTTACACCATCAAAAATCTGAAAAGGATTGGCGGGTTATGCTGCTTTTCTGCACTGATTTTGTGCTGCATAAATACCACTTATGCGGCATCCAATATTAAAGCGAATAGGGTAGACAGTCTGAATTTCATTTTTAAAGCTGGAGAAAACGGTTATGCCTGTTTTCGTATTCCAGCCCTAATCCATACTCAAAACGGGAGCTTGCTTGCTTTTGCCGAAGCAAGAAAAAACAATTGTGGTGATTCTGGAGATATTGACCTGGTGGTTAAACGTTCATTTGACAAGGGTAAAACCTGGACCGGCTTACAATTGGTGTGGAGCGATTCGACCAATACTTGTGGCAACCCTGTTCCCGTCCAGGATCAAGCTACTGGCAATATCATTTTAATTTCTACATGGAATTTGGGTACCGACCATGAAAAACAGATTATGGATGGCTCATCGAAAGATGGAAGGCATGTATATATGTTATCATCTGGTGATGATGGAAAAACCTGGTCGGCTGCAACAGAGATTACTGCTCAAGTGAAAAAAACAGGTTGGACCTGGTACGCAACCGGGCCATGCCATGGCTTACAGGTACTTAAAGGAAAATATGCCGGCCGTTTGGTAGTGCCGATAAACCATGTAGAAACGGGTACTAATCAGAATTTTGCACACACCATTTATTCAGATGATCATGGCAAGAGCTGGAATTTAGGCAATAATACCCCTCAGGATAAAATGAACGAAACTACCTTGGCCGAAATTTCGAAAGGCCGATTGATGTTGAACATGCGGAATAGTGACCGGACAATTAAAACAAGGCATACCGCTGTAAGCGAAGATGGCGGTATGAACTGGGCAAATGTACAGGTAGATACAACCTTAATAGAGCCCATCTGCCAGGGAAGTTTGCTGAGTCATTTTTATCGCAAAAATAAACCAACACTGCTTTTCAGCAATCCGGCAAATACAAAATTACGGGCAAATTTAACTTTACGTTTAAGCGAAAACGACGGCAAAACCTGGAAATATAAGATGGTTTTACACCCTGGTCCATCTGCCTACTCAGATATTGCAGTAATAGACAAACAAATAATCGGCTGCTTTTTCGAAGCAGGATATGCAAAGCCATATGAGGGCATTGTATTTAAAACTGTAAACTATTCAGATTTAACAAAATAATTAAGGCCGATTAGTCACGTGGTGATTAATCAGCGAATTTCTATACTAACCAAATATGTAGTACATAAATACAAGTAATAATTATGAGAAAAATTTTATTTATTTTCCTGTTGGCCGCAATTAACCTCTGTGGTTTAACAGGAGCTGCACAAACAACCGATGTGCAGGTATCGGGTACTGTTTCTGATGCGACAAAAAATGAAACGCTGCCAGGAGTAAGTGTAAAAGTAAAGGGCGCGCAGACCGCGACTGTTACAGATGCAAATGGAAAGTACACTTTACGGGTACCTCAAAATTCAATCCTTGTTTTTAGTTCAGTAGGTTATAACGAACAAGAAGTAAAGGCTGGAATAGGCGGTACAAAAAATGTACAATTAAATCCAAATGCACAGTCTTTAACCGATGTGGTAGTAGTGGGATATGTTAAGCAATCAAGAGAGAAAAATACAGCCGCCGTATCTAAACTGGATACAAAACAATTGGTTAATACCGCCAATGCAGGACCAATAGCAGCCATACAGGGTAAAATTGCCGGAGTTTCGGTACCGTTATCAAACGGGCAACCAGGTTCGGCTGGTACCAATATCATTATCCGTGGGGGTTCAAAACTTAATGTTTATGGAACAGGCACCGGTAATAGTGGTGGAGATCCTGTATTATCTTCTGATGCATCAAGTCCGCTGGTTATCGTAGACGGTGTTTTCAGGACGATGAAAGATCTAAATCCGGATGATATCGAATCATTGCAGGTAATGAAGGATGCGGCTTCAACAGCAATTTATGGTGCCCGTGGTGCAAATGGTGTAATTGTGATCAAAACCAAAAGCGGAAAATTTGGCTCAGGGAAACCCAATATCACCTTTAATTACCGTACAAACTGGGAAACTCCATCGCGGATGTATGATTATTTAAGTGCCAAAGATTACCTCACTCTTGCCAGAACCACAGCAAAAAGCACCTTCGATTTAATTGATAAGAATACACTGTTAAATAATGGTGGTTTTTCTGCAGGAACGAAGGTGTACACTGCCAAAGGGCAGTATGGTGTTGGAACAAATTTAACAGCATTATATGATAACATTGTAGCTGTTGAAGGCCAGGGATATGCAGATAATTTATTGGCCAACGGCTGGCAGACTATGGATGATCCGATTAATCCGGGTACTAAACTGTTATTTGCCGACAATAATTACCAGGATCTGCTTTGGAATACCGGCATAAGCAATAATTACAATTTTGGGATTGATGGAGGCAGCCAGATTGCTACTTACAATATATCAATGAACTACGTTGATCAGGCAGGTACTTTTGTGGGCACAAGCTATAAAAGATATAGTGCGCTTGGAAATTTTGGGTTTAAAGCAAGCGAAAAACTACAGATCAATGCCATGCTTAACTACCAGAATGTATTGCCAAATTATGTAGATGCATATACCAACGACCTGGTACGCGCTACACGCATTACGCCTCTGATCAGAATTTTTAAAGATGATGGTACACCAACTACAGGCGAAAACCTAACGACAAGAAACCGCTTTCATACGTTGGCCTACGATAATACCAAAGCATCAACTGAACGATTGGTTTCGAGGGTAGATGCAGATTGGGCTATTGTTAAAGGCCTACATTACAGGCCAGCTTTGTCTTACTTAATTAGCGATGACAAAACTATTTTTTCAAGAAAAGCATTTCCAGATCCGATCCAGTTTGCAACCACCCGGTTAAAAACGGAGAATACCAACAACACCCGTCAGTTGATGATCGATCAGATCGTACAGTACGATTACACCTTAAAAGAAAACCATCATTTTACCGCATTGGCTGGTTTTAATTATACCAAAAATGACGGGAACAGTATCGATATAGGTTCGCAACGTGGAACCAACGATTACATTACCACGATAAACGAACCAACTGTAACCACCATTAACGGTGTAACAGTAACCAATGTTACCAATTTCGGAACGCGCATTAACCAAACTAAATCTGCGAGTTTTTTCGGACAGCTGAGTTACGATTATAAAAGTAAATACCTTTTAAGCGGCGTATTGCGGAACGATGGTTTTTCAAATTTTGCCCCTGAAAATAAGTGGGCATTATTCCCGTCGGTTTCTGCAGGATGGAATATCCATAAAGAAGATTTCTGGAAATCGAATGTGGTGAGCACCTTAAAACTTAGAGGAAGCTGGGGACAGGCAGGTTCGAGCGATTTAGATTTAACCGATACTTATGGAAGTTATACCTCAGCGGTTTATGCACAGAATTCAGGCATCCAACGTGCAAACTTATCCAATCCGAACCTGGTTTGGGAAACCACACAAACAACTGATGTTGCGGTAGAAGCAGGTTTTTTCAAGAACAGGGTGAATCTTACTGTCGATTTATATGATAAACTAACCAAAAACCGCATCGATTCTAAACCATTGCCAGCAGAGGCGCCGTTTTCTACCATTACATTCAATAACGGAACAATCCAGAACAAAGGGATAGAAATCGAGCTTCAGGCAACTGTGCTGAAAATGAAAGATTTCGCCTGGAACGCCAATTTCTCTTTTGCCTACAACGCGCAAAAAGTAATCAGCTTACCTAATAATGGCAGGTTAAAAAATAGACAGAATGGAGGCGTTGTCATCGATCCAAATACCGGTAAAGAAATTGAAGTGGGCGGATATGCAGAAGGAGAACGCCCGTTTGGTTACTATGCCTGGCAGGTAGAGAAGGTTTTTTCTACAGAGGCTGAAGCTGCTGCATGGGGTAAAGTAGATCAGATTGCTACGGCGGCTGGTATAACGGTAGGTAAACATGCGGGAGATTACAAGTTTGCAGATTTAAACAACGATAACATTATCGATAACCGCGATATGGTGTTTATGGGTTATAAAACACCAAATAAAATCGGAGGTTTTCAAAATACATTTACCTATAAAAGTTTTACGCTTAGGGTTAATATGGATTATGCTTTAGGCTTTGTGATCTCTGATGGCGCTTTAGCCAGATCTTTAGGACAGGGCAGGGCCTATAATGAAGGTGCTCCGGCACAAGCTTTAGGGAACGATATCTGGCAAAAATCTGGTGATGTGGATAAATTATATGCCCGTTTCTCTTTCGGGGACGCTGATTTCGGACAGAAAAACTTTATCAGACAGGGAGCCAGTACGGTAGGTACCGGAAGTGGTTATGCATCGGATGTTTCTACCATGATTTCGAAAGGAGACTTTTTAGCCTTACGCGAAATTTACCTGAGTTACGATCTGCCTAAAAACATCATGTCGAAAATCGGTTCAACCGGAATGAGTGTTTTTGCGAGCGTTACCAACGTAGGTTACCTCACTAAATACAAAGGGTTGAACCCTGAAACTTACACAGGATTCGATCCGGGAGGTTATCCTCGTCCAAGACAGTTCACCTTAGGCGCATCATTAAGATTTTAACATTTAAAAACATGAAAATGACCAAGAAATATATCCTGCTTTCTGTTATCATTGTAATAGCAGCAGCTTTTTCATCTYGCAAAAAATTACTCGAAGTTAAACCACAATCGCAGATTACCGATCAGGTTTACTTTAAAAGTGAGGGCGATTTTCTTCCCTATGTTACCGGAACATATACTTCCATCAGGGCCTTTGCCAATTCCATTACCTACGGTACCGAACGGAGCGAGGAACTCATAAATGGAACCAACAGCCGTTTAACAACGGTATGGTCACAGATATTAAGTCCAACAGTAGGTGCTTTAAACTACAATGGACAATACAAAGCCATTGGTAACTGTAATCTCCTGCTCAGCAAAATAGAGCCTTTTCCTTTTTCTAATGCGGCTACGAAGAACAGGTTAAAGGCCGAAACACTTTGTCAGCGTGCCTATACTTATTTTTATCTGGTTAGGATTATTGGCGATACTCCATTGATGCTCGAAACCATTACCGATGATAATGTTCCACTTTTGCCAAGAGCGAAAGCCACTGAGGTGATGAAACAGGTTTTTGCTGATTTAGATCAGGCTATAGCACTTTTTCCTGAAAAAACTTACGTATCCAAATACAGGTTTTCGTATGGCGCTGCATTGGCGTTAAAAGCTGAAGCTAAATTATGGAGCGCCAAAGTATTAGCTGGAGGAACGGCAGATTTTAACGATGCGATCACCGCTGCTGCTGCAGYAGAAGCCACAGGTGTTTCATTATTGACCAACTTTAAAGATGTAACCACAACGAGGGCAAACGCTGAAGTAATCATGTTGGCCTATTATAACCGTGATGAAAATGGCGCAAACTATGGTTTAAATGCTTTGCCATTTTTAACGGCGATTTCAAATGCATCCAACCTTGATAGCATTGCCTATGCGCTTACTTCTGTTAACGGACAGGGCGGCTACCAGATCAGTAAAGAAAGCAGGGCACTTTTTAGCGGCCTAACCGCTGATAAACGTGTGCCAAATACCTTTATCATCGAAAGACAGGGAACCGTACAAAAGAGCGCATGGATTACCAAAATGCCGGGTACCAAATACGCTGACGACCGGGTTTCTGATAACGATGTCATCATGTTCAGACTGGCCGATATCTATATGATAGCGGCCGAGGCTTATGCCGCACTTGATAATACCGCGCAGGCAATTGTGTATTTAAATAAAGTTAGAAATAGAGCCGGAAACGGAGTTTATACCGGTGCAACTGATAAAGCTACCGTAGAGCGCGCCATCTTTGACGAACGCGGCCGTGAGTTTTTCTTCGAAAACAAACGCTGGTACGATATTGTACGCTTTCATTTCGGCGGTACCATAAACGCCTATACTTACGTACCTAACCTAAAAAATAAAACGGTGCCTTTATTCTGGCCTTTATCTACAACTGTTTTGGCAGCAAATCCAAATCTGGTGCAAACACAAGGATATTAATGCAACTATTCATGAAAAACGAATCGTTATTTAATTATAAAACACTCAGTCGAGAAGAATTGACGTTTTTTAACGAAAACGGTTATCTCATCATCAAATCTATTTTAAAACCTGAAGGTTTGGCTCAGATGCAACAAGAGTGTATGGACGCCTGGGGTAAAGAAAAAGAGACCTTCGATCCGAATAAAAGCTGGCTGCAAAACGCCTTGTTGATTAATATCCACCATCAGGCCACAACAGTAAAGGGATACTATTTTAGCGGTCCGCTGGTTGAGATGGCCTCAGAAATTATCGGTCCGAATATAAAAGGAGCTACTTCACAGCTTACATTTAAAATGAAAGGCAATACAAAACCCTTTGGCTGGCATCAGGATAATGGTTATGGCGAGCTGGAGCCTTATAACGCTTTAACCACTTTAACTGCGCTTGATGATACCGACCGGGGCAATGGCTGTTTGTGGTTAATTCCAGGCAGTCATAAAAAAGGCCAGATCAGGGTAGAGCAGAACGAAGCGCAAAAGAAAAGTGGCTCTGAAATTATTGTAGAAGCCGACGATAGTTTAGCTGTACCGATGGAAATGAAGGCAGGAGATGTTTTGATTTTTAACTGTTGGATGCTTCATAAATCAGACGGTAATATTTCTGATAGCAGAGACCGAAGAATCCTGTTTTTGAGATATGCCGATGCCGATGCGATAGAAGTATACAATGGTGGCAAACCCCGCTTAGGTAGATTGGTAAAAGGCAAAAYGAAGTTTAAGGAGGTTGAAGAGTTTGAAGCCGATCTCTAAAAAATACTGATGAATACATTAACTGCAAAAACTTTAAGGGGAAATTGGGCAACATTGTTATTGCCCATCCAAACTGACCAAAGGATCGATTTCGGATTATTGGCTGATGAAATAGATTGTTTGATTGAAGCGAAAGTAGATGGGATTTATTCTAACGGAACAGCAGGTGAGTTTCACAATCAGACCGAAGCAGAATTTGATCAGATTAATTGGTTGTTTGCAGAAAAATGTCAGAAAGCATCAATGCCTTTTCAGATAGGCTGCAGTCATCCTTCACCATTGATTTCATTAGAAAGGATTAAGAGATCAGTAAGCCTACAACCAAGTGCTTTTCAGGTGATTTTGCCAGATTGGGTAGTTCCTTGTGATGCTGAACAGATAGAATTTTTACAGGGAATCGCAAAGCACGCAAACGGAATTCCTTTGGTATTGTATAATCCACCACATGCAAAGCTGGAGTTAAAACCAAAAGATTACCTCAAATTCAAAACAGCGGTGCCATCACTTATTGGTATTAAAGTTTTAAGTAAAGACGTAGCTTGGACCGAAGAGATGAAGATGTATGCAAGCCATTTATCAATATTCGTCCCAGGCCATTTTTTGGCGAGTGGGGTAAAGACGGGCATTGCAGCTGGGGCTTATTCAAATGTTGCCTGTATCAATCCATCGGCAGCTCAGCACTTATGGAAACTGATGCAAACAGATCTGGATGAGGCTTTGAGGATAGAAAAAAATATGCTCAAATTCTTTAAAATATGCATTGCTCCATATCAAAAGCAACAGTACAGCAACCCGGCATTAGATAAATTTTTAGCAGCAGTTGGTGGCTATATTCAGATTCCAACACGATTAAGATGGCCCTATAAATGGATTTCGGAATCAGATGTAACATCGGTGCGCAAACAGGCCAAAATATTAATACCAGAATTTTTTAATTAGACAAATACAAAATACATATGAAAATTAACGGCATAGTTGCTGCAACATTTGCGGCCTACCAGGCAGATGGTTCCTTAAATCTCATCATAATACCGCAACTAGTAGATAAATTGGTTGCTGATGGTGTGGCAGGGGTTTACATTTGTGGAACCAACGGAGAAGGACCAAACATGACTGTTGAAGAGCGGATAGCCATTGCAGAAGCGTACGTAAAAGCTGCAAATAAAAGGATTTTAGTATTGGTACATGTGGGGCACACTTCCATACAAGAATGTAAAAAGCTTGCAACCCATGCTGCGCAGATTGGTGCCGATGCATTTTCTTCTGTAGCCGCATTTTATTTCAAACCCACCTCGGTACAAAACCTGGTCGATTGTATGGCCGAAATCGCCTCGGCCGCTCCCGAACTTCCATTCTATTATTACCATATGCCTAGTTTAACTGGCGTTGGAATGGATATGGTTGAGTTTTTAGCACTCGGAGAGCAAAAAATCCCAAATCTTGCCGGCATAAAATATACGGCATCAACACTTCACGAGTTTCAAGCCTGTTTAAACTACAAGGATGGGAAATTTGAAGTATTATCTGGCTATGATGAGATGTTGTTAAGTGCTTTGGCAGTAGGTGCTATTGGTGCCATTGGTAGTACTTATACCTTTGCCGCACCGGTATACCTCGAAATAATCAAACTTTTCAGGAATAATGATTTAACTGCTGCCAGGGCATTACAATTAAAAGTGGTCGATTTTATCCGCTGCATTATCAAACATCCATCGATTGCGGCGCAAAGAGCGATTATGAAAATGATGGGTTATGATTTAGGAGATRCCCGGTTACCATTGGTACCACTTTCTTCTGATAAATTTATCGAACTTAAAGCCGATTTAATCAAAACTGGCTTTTTTGAGCTCCTCGAAAAATATAGGTAATGCTTATAAGCATRCAGATTTTCTATAGGCACATTATATGAAACACTTTAATACCTTACTTTTTTTAAGTTTTATGTTGATATCAACAGCAGGTTCTGCACAGATTACCAAAAAAACAAATCAATTTGCATGGGGAGAATTGCCAGCCATACCAGATAACTTCGGTTTTGCCGGTTCTTTTAGTGGAGTATCGGGCGATGCATTGATTGTTGCCGGAGGAGCAAATTTCCCAGATGGTGGTGCACCATGGTCAGGCTCAAAAAAAGTGTGGAGCGATAAAATATTTGTCCTTGATAAACCCAGCGGGAAATGGAAGGTAGCAGGCAAACTTCCTGAAGCTTTAGGTTATGGGCTCTCCATTTCCTGGGGCAAACAATTCATTTGCATTGGAGGAAGTAACGAGAAAGGCCATTCGGCAAAGGTTTATGCTATTCTTTACAAAGATAAAAGCATCAGCATTACTACGTTGCCAAATCTGCCTCAACCCATAGCAAATACCACGGGAGCAGTTTTAGGTGATGTTATTTACCTTGCAGGCGGACTCCTTACGCCGGAAGCTGATCATACCGCCAATGTTTTTTGGTCTTTCGATCTATCTTCTAAAGGAAAAAAACGGGTTTGGCATAAATTAGAAACCTGGCCTGGTCCTCCGCGGATGTTGGCTGTGGCTGGTGTTGCCGATCAAACCTTTTATCTATTCAGTGGAGCCGATCTGATCAAAAACAATAAAGGGGGCGTAGACAGACAATATCTAACGGATGCTTTTTGTTACAGCGCTGCTGATGGGTGGAAAAAAATAGCTTCTCTACCAAAAGCCATTGTAGCTGCGCCATATCCAGCCTACAACGCTCATCACAAATCATTGCTCATATTCGGTGGTGATGACGGCGTACTTGCTCCAAAAGCAGCTGTACTAAAAGAAAAACATCCTGGTTTTGCAGATGAAATATTAGCTTACGATGTAGAGAAAAACAAATGGTCGGTAGAAGGGAAAGTGCTAAAGAATATCAAAGCAGATGCGCAATCAAATCCCAATAACAGTACCTGGCCCGGGGTAACAAATACAATGGTGCTGTGGCGGGGAAATCTTGTTTTTCCGGGCGGAGAAGTAAGGCCTGCAGTAAGAACGCCAAAAGTGATCATAGCGAGACCAAAACAGTAAAATTATTTTAACAAGAGGAAAATCTAGAAATGACCGGTACAAAATCAAAT